>JAZRFO010000110.1:0-4117 GCA_045643685.1 Acutalibacteraceae bacterium | reverse complement strand
TTTTTTGTGATGCTGTTTTAATTGTTTCATCATCAATGGGCATTTCGTCATAATAGTGAGGCCAATGACCCCAGAAACCATGGTCAGGGACGTTTTCCTTACACCATTTATCATAGATTCCTGCCAATTCTTCGTTGAGGTTTGCTCCGTTATTGCGAAGACCCTCAGTAAGATTAACTGTATAGGGCTTTATAACGTCACCGCCCGAGCCGTAGCCCACGTAGATATAGTCGTTCTGCACCCTACCGAAAAGGGATAGTGTTTCTTTATCTTTTATGGGTAAAACACCGTCGTTTCTTAAAAGAATGGAGCCTTCTGCCGCCGCTTCTCTTAAAAGTTCGGGCATACCTTCCGTAATATCTTTTATTAAATCATCGGTAGCCATTGCCTCGTTCTGACCGAGTTTATTTATAACTTTGCCTATGGCATTAAAAAGCCTGCGCTTGGCTTTTTCAGTAACATTCATTACCAACACCTCCGTATAAGTGGATTATACAATTTTAACCTGCTAAGGTCAAGGGAGAAAGACGAATATAATATGTCTGCTGTAATGCGACAAATAAAAAAAGAGGTGGATTTTTCCACCTCTTTTTTTGTGTAATCATAAATCCTCGCCCAGAGCATCCTTCATATATTCGTAATTATCGTAGCAATTTTCACACATATTTGTTCTTGAAATAGAACGTTTGTTGTCTGAATCTTCAAATGTTCGATCACAAGCCTGACATTGCTTGCTTGAAGAACTGTTTCCGGAGCCGCCCAGGTTTCCGGAGCCACCTAGTATGATTAGTAAGGAAACAATGGCTATAACAATTGCCACAATAAATCCGATGATAGTTTTTTTGGTTATGGCAAACTTCATTTTCACATCAAAGGATGTATCGCTTTTATTATCAACCGGCATAACCTCTGCTTCCGGCTCGAGCACGTCGGCTTCATCTGCGGGGCTTGAATCGATTTGTGTTGTGTTTTCTGATTTGAAAATAGCGGATATAATGTCGGCTAAATCTGCGGTTTGGGCCTTCTTGCCCATAAGCTTTTTGCCGGGGAAATCACATAAATTTGCAAGTGTAAAGGTAGATGTAGAGTTTTTGAAAACTACCGTTGGGACGTCTATTTCAACCATAATATTAATTGATACGGTTCTTTTCTCAGCAATTTCAAGCTCACTGATTTTTGATGAAAATGAGCCTAATTTGACTTTTTTACTATAGTCGGAAAAATAGTCAATGTTGATAAAGTCATTTTCGATAATTATGTTGCATGGATATAATTGTTGTGTTTCGGTCTGCGAGGGCTTTGTGGACATAGTGCCCTTGTAGAATAGTGATGCAAAGCTTGCCATAGAAAAACTCCTTTTGAGATGAATAGGATGTGGGATTTATTCGTTACAGTTAAAACATTATTCAATCTGTATAGTGTTTTTAATATATCATACAATCGCGCGGAAATCAATAAAAAATAAAGGACTTCCGAAGAAGTCCTTTATTTTGGAGCTGATAACCGGATTCGAACCGGTGACCTCATCCTTACCAAGGATGCACTCTACCACCTGAGCTATATCAGCAAATGCTTACTTAATCAAGCAAAAGATATTATACATATACTTTTATATATTGTCAAGGTTTTTGGTGTAAAAATAATTTTTATCTGCCGTTGTAATGGGGGACAAGGTTTGTTATAATTGGATATAAAGGATGTGTTACAATGCATAATTTTTTCGTAAATGAGAGTAATCGTCACGGGGATTTTTATTATATCACCGACGGTGACTTTAACCATATTAAAAATGTTCTGCGTATGAAGGTGGGGGACACTTTTCTGGTAAGTGTTAAGGGAAAAAGTGATTTGTGTACTCTTGCCGAAATTACAGGGGACACCGCCATTGCAGAAATTATTGAAGAAAATTATCAGGATACAAGCTTGCCTGTTAAGCTTTATCTTTTTCAAGGACTTCCCAAAAGCGACAAAATGGAGCTTGTTATTCAAAAGGCGGTTGAGCTTGGTGCCGAGGGTGTTATCCCTGTGGAAATGAGCAGATGTGTTGTAAAAATAGAGGAAAAGAAAAAGAAAAGTAAGCAGAGTCGTTGGCAGGCGATTTCAGAAAGTGCCGCAAAGCAGAGCAAAAGAACGGTTATTCCTGAAATTTTTGAGATTATGTCCTATAAAAATGCTTTAAAAAAAGCCGAGGAAATGGACCTTTTCTTAGTGCCTTACGAGTCAAAGGATGGTATGGAATCAACCAAAAATGCTCTTTCTGAAATGAAAAAGGGTATGAAAGTGGGCGTTCTTATCGGTCCCGAGGGCGGTTTTGACGAAAAGGAAATCGAACAAGCGGAAAGCGTCGGCGGTCTTATTGTGTCTTTAGGTAAAAGGATTTTACGTACCGAAACTGCGGCAATTACCGCACTTAGTATGTGTATGCTTTATGCGGAAATGAACATTGAGGACGAGAAAAAATGAAAGCATTACCCGAAAAATTTGCCGAGAGAATGAAGGTTCTGTTAGGCGAGGAATATGACAATTACATAGCTTCGTTGGATGAAAAAAGTGTCAGGGCATTCAGGGTGAACACTGATAAAATTTCGGTGGAAGATTTCCTTAAAATCAACCCATTTGACACCAAAAAAATTCCCTATGTTGATAACGGATTTTACTTTGAAGATGAAAAAATCGGCAATCACCCTTACCACCACGCGGGTATGATTTACGTTCAGGAGCCGGGTGCTATGATGCCCGCGGAATGTGTTGAAATTGACCCTGATTGGTGCGTTTTAGATATGTGTGCTGCACCCGGTGGAAAGAGCACTCAGCTTAAAAATAAATTGGGTGAAAAGGGTGTTCTTGTTTCAAATGAAATTATCCCTTCGAGGTGCAAAATCCTTACGGGTAACGTGGAAAGGCTTGGTCTTAAAAACGTTGTAACCACCTGTATGGATACAAAAAAACTCGCACTTAATTTCCCTGAAACCTTTGATTTAATTATGGTTGATGCTCCTTGCTCGGGTGAAGGAATGTTTAGAAAAGAGGAAATCGCCATTGACGAATGGAGCGAGGAAAACGTTAAAAATTGTGCCGTAAGACAAAGAGAAATACTTGAAAATGCGGTGCAATGCCTTAAAAACGATGGGTATATTGTGTACGCAACCTGTACTTTTTCGTTGGATGAAAACGAAAAAATTGTGGACGATTTTCTGAAAAATCACCCCGATTTCGAGATAGTAAAAGTGCCTGAAATAGTAGAAAAAGACACCTGTGACGGCATTAAATTCCCAGGTTGTGAGTGTGAAAATATACATTTTGCAAGACGTTTTTATCCCCATAAAAATAAGGGTGAGGGACAGTTTGCGGCGGTGCTTCACAACACAAATTCCCCGAGAAATTACACCCCGTTAAAGGCTAAAAATAACGCTAAAATCGACAAGGTTATTTTCGATTTTCTCGATGATACACTTGTGGATTATAGTAAGGAAAATGTGCTTTTACATAAGGGTGCACCCGTGTATTTTGCCCCGGATTTTTCTGTAGGAAAAGCCACGGTTTTCGCTATGGGAATCACCATCGGTGAGGTGCGTAAAAACTATATTCAACCCCATCACCAGTTCTTTATGGGTATGGGTGAAAGCTTTAAAAGAAAAATTGAACTTTCCCCCGAAAGTGATGAAATTAAAAAGTATCTTCACGGCGAAGAATTCGAGACTGATTGCCCCAATGGTTGGGCAGTTGTAACAGTTAGTGGTTGTGCCGTAGGCGGTGCCAAAGTCGTAAACGGCAGAGCCAAAAACCACTACCCCAAAGGGCTTAGGATAAAATAATGCAAAATCGAAATCCGTAATGCATAATTATATCTAACTGAAGAATAACAGAAAGAGAACTACCCACCACCAAAAGCGTTGCTTTTGGTCCCCCTCCCTATTTGCTAAAGCAAACAGGGATGATAAGCTTCGCGTTATAAAAAACTTTATATACAATCGGCGCAACGCACCCTGATAATTTTGCATTCAGCATTCTGCATTTTGCATTTTTAATCAGCGTTAGCCCCGCTTCTTTTATCTGTTCTCTCTTATCTTTTAACTAAAAAAATCCTGTCATTTTTGACGGGATTTTTTTGTTATTA
>JAZRFO010000109.1:0-4394 GCA_045643685.1 Acutalibacteraceae bacterium | reverse complement strand
CCTGTTATTATATTATAAACCGCCCAAGGAATAACTATAGTACCCGTACCAAGCACCGGTACAATATCAACAATACAGGTTACAAAGGCTATAATTGGAATATAACCGCCTTCGTAAATACCAATGAGTTTCATAAGGTTAAGACCTAAGAAAACCTCGGTAAAGGTTATAAGCATAAGTGTTGCATAGGCTTTCACCAATTTACCTATACCTGTAGTAACGGTACGTTTAGCATTAATAAGTTTTTCGCCCGTTTCCTCAGAGCACATTTCAAGAATCATATCCCTGACTTTGTCGTATTCCGAGGTCATAAACACACAGGAAATTATGGTTACAATAATACTAACAAGAAAAGACGGAATACCCTTAACCACACTCCAAGCACCACTTAAAGGCGCTGAAAGTGCACTTAAATCAAAACTTGATTCTCCACTTCCAAGATTAGCGAAAAAGTCTGTTACATACCCACCAATAGCATTACCTATACCCTTGGGTAATTTACCGATAAAATTCATGGCGGTATTTTCAACCATAAGAATTATATCATCAACTGATGAAATGCTATTTGTTAGATAAGTAAAGAAATCTTTTAATTCAACAAACAAAACGTAACCTGCGCCGGCTAAAAGTCCCACAACACCAACTACAAGTAACAAAACGAGTATTGTTGAAATAAAGCCGTGGTTTTTCAAGCGGAATTTCTTTGTAAACCACCTTACAACAGGTTGTAAAAATACCGAAAGTATGGCAGCGAAAACAAAGGGGAAAATATAACCCATTGCGTATTTTATTAAAAAGCAATATACACTCACAAAAATTGCAAGATATAAGAAAGTTATAATAAAGGATCTTCTTTTTTCAACTACTTTGCCCATTGAGTATTCCTCCTCACACACCCCTATTTTAAACCATTAAGAAGAATAATACAATTAAATTATGTCAAAATTAGTAAAAAATTTAAAAAATATTTATAAATTTCAGTTTTTCTCTTTATTATCACAAAAGATTATGTTAGAATACATTTTGTATATACTAAAAGTGTTTTTACATATCAAACCCCTCGGAGGTATAAATATGCAAGTTGCTATTATGGGCTTCGGTACAATCGGCTCAGGCGTTGCCGAAGTTATTTTAAAAAACCAGAAAAGTATTGTGGCAAAATGCGGTCACAATTCATTGGATATTAAATATATTCTCGATATCCGCGATTTTTCAAATCACGAATTAGGTCGTTGTTTTACAACCGACTTTAACGATATTCTCAACGATGCATCTGTAGGAATCGTAGTTGAGTGTATGGGCGGTACAAAACCCGCTTACGAATATGTTTCTGCTTGTCTTAAGGCAGGTAAAAGCGTTGTTTCATCAAACAAGGAGCTTGTTGCCGCTCACGGTTACGAATTACTTGAATTAGCAAAAGAAAACAACGTAAACTTCCTTTTCGAAGCAAGTGTAGGTGGCGGTATTCCCATTATCAGACCTATCAGCCAGTGTCTTGCCGCTAATGAAATCAGCGAAATCGCAGGTATTCTTAACGGCACAACCAACTTCATCCTCACCAAGATGATTGAAGACGGTATGGCATTCGAAGATGCACTTAAATTAGCACAGGATAACGGCTATGCGGAGCGTGACCCCTCTGCGGATATTCACGGTCACGACGCAGCTCGTAAAATCTGTATCCTTGCTTCTCTCTGCTTCGGTAAGCACGTTTACCCCGATGTAGTTGAAACCGTTGGCATTACCGAAATCACTCCCGAGGATGTAGCTTACGCTAAAAACTGGGGCGGTGTTATTAAACTTATCGGTAGAGCACAGCTTAACAATAACGAAAAAATCAGCATTACTGTTGGTCCCTGCCTTATCCAGAATCATTCACAGTTAGCATCTGTTGACGATGTTTTTAATGCTATTCTTGTGCGCGGCGATGCTATCGGCGACGTTGTATTCTATGGCAGAGGCGCAGGTAAGCTCCCCACAGCAAGTGCCGTTGTAGCAGACGTTATTGACTGCGCAAGACACACTGTAAAAAGAAAAGCCTTCGGTTGGGGTCCCGCAGAAGACAATTACGTTATTGACGCTTTATTACAGAGCACCTCTCTTTATGTTCGTGCAGAAACTGATGACTACGTTGCCGCTTTCAACGCAGTAAACAAAGCATTCGAATCCCCTGTTATTCTTCACAGAGAAGACGAACCTAAAACCGAAATTGCTTTCGTTATTCCTCAGATGCGCGAAAAAGAAGCTCGTGCAGTTATTGAAACATTACCCATGGACGTCAAAGCAGTCCTTCGTGTTCTTGACTATTAATATCCAATTCGTTGAAAGGATTGAAACATTATGGCTCTTTGCCCTAAATGTCACGGCATACTGAACTTATGGAACATAAAAGCCGAGTGTCCGTATTGCGGTGTGAATATTCCCAACTACAACTGGGAAGCCTCTCTTGATGCAGATGCCGAAAAAGCTGAAAAAGCATGGGCGAAATTCAGGATATTCACAGGCAACCTTAAAAGCGCACTTTTCGGCAACCTTTTCAGAATTGTTCGCTTTGCCTGTACATTTTTACCCCTTGTAGTGTTGATACTCCCATTGGCAAATTATACTCTCAATTTACCATTCTTAGGCGAAGGTTCAACCAATTTTACATTGCTTGATTTTTCAATGAACACCTTATTAAGCCTTAACTGGGGTTCACTTTTAGGACTTATGTCCGCCGAAACCCTCGGCTCACCTGTATCAATGCTCATAATTTCAATACTTCTCACATATCTTGCAATAGTTTTCGGTGTGGTAAACTTCGTTTTTGTACTTTTAAAAGCACCCTCACTTAAAGCAGGAGCTAATGTCGTTCTTTGTGTATTGTCAACCTTGAGCTTCGCAATAGCCGGTGTACTTTTCACCCTCTCAGTTTCACAGATTGGCACAACAACTACCGCCTTCCTTGACGGTTCGGTTCAATTCGGTCTTTTTGTTGGTATCGCTCTTTTTGCTCTTAATGTTGTTTTAAACGCACTTATTAACCGAAGCTTCAAAAAGCAAAGAGCTACACAAAACTAAAAACTTTATAAAAAATTCTGCACCCCGTACAATTACTGTACGGGGTGCCTTTTTAATTAACTGTTGGGTTTTATTTACACTTTATACCGGTAGTATTGTATGCGGAAGTATTAGAGCCTGAATACGCCTTAACAGTGTAATAATAGGTTGTACCTGTTTTTGCAGTTTTATCGGTAAATGCAACGGTTGAGCCGTTCTTAATTGTACCAACTCTGGTCCAACCTGAGCCTGCAGTTTTACGATATACGTAATAACCGTCGGCACCTGTTACCTTACCCCATTTTACCGTAATACCCGTTGAAGAACGAGTAGCGGATTTAAGAGTTGGTGTCTGAACGCAAACTATAGAAATACCATCAGGGTCATAGCTTGATTTAGCAGAACAGTATGTAGCTATTACAGTATAGTAATATTTCACACCCGTTTTTGCAGTTTTGTCCGAAAAGCCACAGGGCGCCAAACCCTCCGTTGCCAAATTCGAACCTATCTTCTCCCATTTTCCGTTTTCTGTTTTGCGATAAATATGATAGTTAATGCAAAAACGTGATGCATCAACCTCTTCCCATGTCACGCTAACACCATATACTGTGTTGCTTATCGACTCAAGTTTGGGTGTAATAATCTTACCCACAGTCATTCCCTTGGTATCGTAATAGCTCATATAGCAGCCTTTCCCACCACCGGCTTTTCTTACTGTGTAAGTATATTTCACACCCTTTTCAGCAGTTTTATCTACGTAATCCAGAGAGGAACCGCCATAGCGCGTAAGTGAACCAATCTTTTTCCACGATGTTTCTCCGGGTGCTTTTCTAAAAATAACATAGGTACCCGAAATATATTCTTCACCAAAACAAACCGCTACTCCGTTTGATGTTTCACACACCATAGTCATTTTTGGCGGTTCGCTACTATAACCAACACCGTAACTATCCCCTACAGTTGTATTACCATTAGTGTGAGTAGCTGTTAAGTACATTTCAACGTATTTTTTGTCTTTTTTTATTATTTCGTTATACTCTTCGCTGCTTACAAAAACACGGTACGTTGAAGAACCGTCACATTTGACCTCCCTATGGAAATCATAATCACCCGAAACTCTTAATTCATAGGAGTCGGCACCGTCTATTGCATCCCAGAAAAATTCAACACCACCCTTTACTGCGTTGTATGAAAAGTTGGGTTTGTCACATTTTTCGTTCTTGACAATTCTGACAACAGCATCTATGGGCGTACGTCCTATTCCATCAGAAAGCACCATCGAAATCTGCGCTTCCTCTGTTGCAGGTCTGACATGATTTACGGCAGGATAACTCATATTAATATGACCCCAATAT
>JAZRFO010000108.1:0-9611 GCA_045643685.1 Acutalibacteraceae bacterium | reverse complement strand
GTCGGGGCGAACGTCTTTAAGATGAACGTGTTTAATACGTTTGATGTACTTTTTAAGAACACTCATATAATCTTCGCCACAGTATGCGAGGTGACCTGAGTCAAAAAGAAGATTGAAAAGTTCGGGGTCTGTATTTTCCATAAGTCTGTCAATTTCTGCTTCTGTCTGTACAACAGTACCCATATGGTGATGGAATGTAAGGGTGATACCCATATCCTTTGCAACCTTACCAAGTTTGTTAAGACCTGTGCAAAGCATATCCCATTCCTCGTCATTCATAACATATTTGTCATCGAATATTGAAAGGTCTGTACCCTGAATTGAGTGACCCTGTTCGGAAACACCAACTACCTTAGCACCCATCTCTTTTAAGAATGTGATGTGTTCAATAAAGCCTTTTTCTGTTTCTTCGTAAGGCTTTGTTGTAAGGAAGGTTGAGAACCAAGCGTTACAAATCTGCATTCCGCGAAGGGCAAGAGCCTTTTTAAGGACTTTAGTATCCTTGGGGTACTTGTTACCCACTTCGCATCCTGTGAAGCCTGCAAGAGCCATTTCAGAGATGCATTGTTCAAATGTGTTTTGAGCACCAAGGTCGGGCATATCGTCGTTTGTCCAAGCAATGGGTGCAATACCGAGTTTTACTTTGTTTTTATCAAGCATCAGAATTTCCTCGCTTTTCTAAGATTTTCTTCTTTATTTTGGAAGGCGGTGTTAACGCCTTCTTTTGATGAAGTGGATGCAATACCAACGTGCCACCATGCACCGTAGCCGTCAGTCATTGATTTGGGAAGAACTTTGATATCAATAAGGGTTGAAACAGTCTGTTTCTTACTGTCAATAAGTGCTGATTCAAGTTCCTCGAGAGTTGTTGCAGTATAAGTTTTTACACCGTAACCGGAAGCACTTTTTGCAAAGTCGATAGTGAATATTTCACCAAGAAGGTCACCGTTTTCGTCACGTTTTCTGAATTCAGTTGCAAGGTTGCCGATACCGTTTGACATCTGGAGGTTATTGATACAACCAAAACCTGAGTTATCAAAAAGAAGAACGTTGATTTTTTTGTTTTCCTGAATTGCGGTTACAAGCTCACTGTGAAGCATAAGGTAACTACCATCACCACAGAATGCGTAGACCTCTTTTTCGGGTTCTGCAAGTTTTGAACCGAGAGCACCCGCAATTTCATAACCCATACAGGAATAGCCGTATTCCATATTGTATGAATAAAGACTGTCTGTAGTCCACATTCTCTGCATACAACCGGGGAGTGAACCTGCGGCGGCAACTGCAATTGCATCATCGTCGATTATTTTTCTGATAAGAGCAAGTGCTGCGGTCTGTGTTATTTTACCACCTGTTTTTTCAACAAACTCGGGTATGGTTTTTTCGTATCTCGCCTTGATGATGGGTTCAAAATCATCTGAGTAAGTGTAAGATGAAAGTTGTTCCATTTCTTCATCCCAAGCTTGTTTCGCATCTGCTATTTCAGTTGTGTAGGAGGTCTTGTAATCACCGATAACATTGTCGAGAGCTTCAATACCGAGCTTTGCATCGCAAACGGCTTTCGTAGCACCTAATTTATAGGCATCAAATCTGTCGGTGTTTATAGTTACAAATTTTGCATCGTATTTAAATAAAGATTTAGAAGCAGTTGTGAAATCAGAAAAACGAGTACCGATACCAATAATAACATCCGCATCTTTTGCAATTAAGTTTGCAGAAAGGTTACCTGTAACACCCACACCACCAAGGTTTAACTTGTGTGATGAAAGTACGGCAGATTTACCGTTTTGTGTTTCAGCAAAGGGGATATTATGCTTTTCGCAGAATTTTTCTAATGTATCACCACATTCGGAGTATCTTACACCGCCACCTGCGATAATGAGAGGCTTTTTAGCAAATTTGAGAATTTCTGCAATTTCAGAAATTTCATCCTCTGTAGGAGCAATTCTTGTGATTTTGTGTACACGCTTTTTGAAGAATTCTTCGGGATAATCGTAGCTTTCGCCCTCAACATCCTGACAAAGTGCAATGCATACTGCACCTGTGTTTGCGGTGTCTGTAAGCACACGCATTGCATTGACCATAGCTGACATAAGTTGCTCGGGTCGTACAATTCTGTCCCAATATCTGCAAACGGGCTTGTAAGCATCGTTTGTTGTTACGGATAAGGAGTAGGGTTGTTCAAACTGTTGTAAAACCGGGTCGGGTTGACGACAGGCAAAAGTATCTGCAGGAAACAGTAAAAGGGGAATATTATTAACTGTTGCAGTAGCTGCAGCGGTAATCATATTAGCAGCACCGGGGCCTATGGATGAAGAACAAGCGATAATTTTACGGCGGTTATGTTGCTTTGCGAAACTTGCGGCAACGTGTGCCATACCTTGTTCGTTTTTGCCTTGATAAACTGTAAGGGAGCCTCTGTCCTCGTCAAGAGCCTGACCAAGACCGCAAACAATACCATGACCGAAAACGGTGAATATACCGTCAACGAATTTAGTTTCTTTGCCGTCAAATGATACATACTGATTGTCAAGGAATTTAACAAGAGCCTGGCCCATTGTCATAATTGGCATTTATATCACTCCTAAGAAATAATTTATTTAGTAAGCCAAAGATGTTCGTCGGATACGAAACGGGTAGTTTTGTACCAAGGGTCATCCGGTAAGTGGCGAATCATCCAGATGTAACACATTTCATAACCCGGGGCGACAACCTGTTGATGGTCATTGCCGTCCGTAATGTATACCGCACTTCCCTGAACACTTTTGTAAACATTATCACCCACAAACGCAGCACCGAAGCCCTGAGGTTTATCGAACTGATAATAGTAAACCTCGGGTTGAGGATGATGATGTGGCGGGTAGCTTGACCAACGACCGGGTTGGTTATAAACCTCACCTAAAACCATATTTGAGTAGGGGGCATTGTCGGGGTCGAAAACTGTTGATACAATTCTGTAGCCTGTACCTTCCCATTGGTCTTTACCAAAATGCTGATAAAGAATCATATCGGGTGTGTAAAAAACAGGTGTGAAAATAATATCGTTATCTGTTTGTTGAATAAGAATCCGGGATTCTTTATTGGCTTTTATTGAAACCTCAGTTTCTTTGGGAACATGCAAACAATAGGCGGATTTTACAAAGGGATTTTCCCTTACCATATTTCTTGTTTCACCATTCCATGAAATATCAACATCACCGTAAAGAATAAGAAAAGCGGTCTCACAGTCATTGTCCAAAAGTGAATATGTATCATCCGCATCGAAGTGCTTTACTTTAATGTTCATAAGCATATCTGAATGTTTGCCGTCTATTTCACAAAGAATCTGCTCGTTGTTTTCGTTAAAAGAAAGTTTTTCAAACATCTGTAAATTTCCTTTCTTAATATAGTGCGGTGTTTTCGTCATCTGTCAGGTTGCCGCTTGCACTTATGGGTATAACCTCGCCTAAGTATGTGGGTTCGGGTTGAACAATACACCATATAATATCTTTACATCTTGCAAGTGATTCGCGGAAACTGTTATATGAACGGGTATAAATACCATAGTTGTATTGACCATCTGCCGCAACTCCGTATGCCTCAAGACCTAACTTACGTGCATCGTAAATTGCTCTGTAAAGGTGATATTTCTGAGTTACTATTATAAGTGAATCAACTTCAAAAACGTCTCTTGCACGGTACATGGATTCGTAAGTGGAAAAACCTGCGTGATCCATAAATACTTCGTTGGGAATAGCACCGCTATTAATGGCGAAACTTTTCATAACGTTTACTTCGTCATATTCAACCCTGCCGTGGTCGCCACTCATAAGTAATCTGTCGGTTGCCGTTGAGTTATAGACTTCAATTCCGCGATTAAGTCTTTCTTCCAGCATATGGGAAGGACCATCCTCCCAGACACCTGCGCCCAGTACCATAACACAATCTACGTCTTTACTTGCGTATTCCTCGGGTGTCAGTATATAACGTGATGAGTACCATACAACGTAAATATTCATAATTACCGGTATAGAGGCCGCAACCAGTAATATAATCAATGCTATTGAAATAAATCTCCTGAGTAAACCTTTCTTGCTTGTAGCAGTATTAGATTTCTTCATAGATTAACCTCTCGCAATCATTTCTCCGTATTCTTCTTTCTCTTTCTTTATGAATTCTTTTACGGCGTCTGCAGAGGGCATATCCTGTGAGCAAGCGTGACTTGCAACAAGCATTGCAGCGGAAGCAGAACCGAATTCAAGGGCATCCATAATATCCCATCCTTCAAAAAGACCGTAAAGGAATGCAGAGGCATATCCGTCACCGCCACCAAAGGATTTGAGAAGTTTTACGGGGAAGGGTTTGATTTTATAAGATTCACCGTCATTTGTGTAGGCGGTAGAACCTTCCTTACCGTGTTTTACAATAACGATTTTTGCACCTTTTGAGTGCCAGTATTTAGCAGATGTTTCGTCGGTACCATCAAGACCGATAAGCTTTTCTGTAAGGTCAAATTCCTCGCGTGAGCCTAAAATGATATCTGCCTTTGAAGCAACAGTTGAATAGTAAATCGCAATTTCATCAGAGTTTTTCCAGTTATATGCACGGTAGTCGATGTCAAAAATAACGGGAATGTTGTTTTTATTAGCAATCATTGTTGCTTTCAGGGCCGCTTCTCTTGAGGGGCTTTCGCAAAGGGAAGTACCTGATATAAGAATTGCTTTTGCTTTATTTATGTATTCTTCGTCAATATCTTCAACGGATAATTTAAGGTCTGCCGCTTCGTTTCTGTACATAAGAATTGAACTTTCGGTTTCGGAGCGGATTTCTGTGAAAGTAAGACCGATTTTTTCACCGTTTGTACAACGGGTGATATGTGAACAATCAATACCCTCGTTTTTGAAGAAGTTTTCTACGAAAGTTCCTAATTCGTCGTCGGAAACTCTTGCGAAGAAACCACATTTTTTGCCGAGTCGTGAAAGACCAACAGCAATATTGGCAGGTGAGCCGCCTAAATATCTTTTGAAAGTGGTGCTTTCGGATAAGGGGCAATAGTAGTCAACAGGGTTAAAGTCAACTGCTACACGACCCAAGAGAATTAAATCATATTCTTTGTTGTTGTCAAACTCAATGTATTTCATAAATAAGTCTCCTTATTTTAAATTTTCAATAATTGCCAACGGAGAATTCACTGACGGCAATTTTACGATTTTCGGCTTCGTTTAAAAGCTCTTTTAAAGTTACAATTGACATCAGTTTTCGCCTTCTCTCATTTGTTGCATATTATTAGTATTATTTTACAATACGCAGTGTTATAAATCAATAAAAACCCCATATTTTATCTCGTTTTCAGATGACAAAAAACGGGGTTGAAATTATACAAATTATACAAATTTGATGTATAAAATAACGAGAGCCGTCTTTTGTAAAACGGCTCTCGTTATTTGCGTAAAGTTATTGGCGTATTAACTTTATAGATATGTTATCACGGATTATTTTAAAAATCAAGAGTAAATAGATGGTGATTTTTAACAAATATTAGGGTGTAAAATTATGCAAATCGTTCCATTGACCTTAATTGCTTTTTGGTTAGTGTTATGTTAATATTAAATTAGAAATTTAGGGGTGGTTTTGTGCAATATTTCTTTTTGGTTTTTGGTGTAATTTCGGCAATTGTTTTCAATGTTTTACGTAAACCACAGGTAACACTTAATATGGTAATTATAAAAGGCATAACAAGTCTTTGCTTTATTTTTACCGCTTTGTTTGCTTTTGTGGGGAATCCTGATTGTCCGGATTATCTTGGTGCTTTGACAGTCACAGGTGCTTGTTTCGGTTTAATAGGGGATATTGTACTTGATTTAAAGTATCTTTATAAAGCTGATGCGGATAAATATCTCAATACAGGTTTTATCAGTTTTCTTATAGGGCATTTGTTTTATGCTGCAGGTTTGATTTATACTTATGGCTTTAATATCTATGTTTTCGGCTTTACTGCATTATGTGTTGTTTGTGGGGTAATATTTGCCCTTGGTGCAGAAAAGGTGATTAAACTCCATTACGGTAAATTTAAACTTGTAACTGTTCTTTATACTGCTGTACTTAATTCAACCTTTGGTATGGCTTTTGCGTACGCAGTAGCGAAACCTTGTGCACACTCAATTGTTTTCGCAATAGGTTTGTTTTTGTTCCTTTTTTCTGACCTTATTTTATCACGTACATATTTCAGTCAAAATGAAAAAGACCGCAGCAATCGTTTCGCAGTAGTACTTAATCACTCAACTTATTATGCGGCACAGTTCCTTATTGCTTTTTCACTTGTTCTGATTTGAGGTAATTTATGAAAACGATGAGATTATATTATGAAGACGCTTATATAAAAGATTTTAGTGCGACCGTTCTTTCCTGTGATTCGGTAAAGAACGGTTATGCAATTTTACTGGATAAAACCGCATTCTTTCCCGAAGGCGGTGGACAGAAAAGTGATGAAGGCTATATCGGAGGTGTAGCCGTTAATGATGTTCAGGAAGTAGATGACGAAATCTATCATTACACATCTGAGCCTATAGAAGCAGGAAGTGAAGTTTCCTGTTCAATAAATTGGGACAAACGCTTTCTGCGCATGCAAAATCATAGTGGTGAGCATATTGTTTCGGGTGTTGTACATTCGCTTTTTGGCTATGATAATGTAGGCTTTCATATGGAAGAGGGTAGCGTTACCGTTGATTTTAATGGCGAACTTACCCGAGAGCAGCTTGATTTAGTTGAAGATAAAGCTAATCAGGCAGTGTATGCCAACTACAAAATAAATTGCTTTTTCCCGTTAAGTGATAAGCTTGATAGTTATGATTACCGCAGTAAACTTGATTTAACAGAGAATGTAAGATTGGTTGAGATTGAAAACACTGATTTATGTGCTTGTTGTGCACCACACGTTAAGTCTACAGGTGAAATCGGAGTAATCAAAATTCTTGACTTTATGCGCCATCGCGGTGGAGTGCGTATAGTTATGAAATCAGGTGCCGATGCGTTAACAGATTATCGTGAAAAATACAGAAATGTTTATGAAATTTCCAATCTTTTGTCCGCGAAGCAGGAAAATGTAGCAGACTATGTTAAACGTTTGCTTGATGAAATAGATTCAATAAAACGTGAGTTTTATCAATTCAGATTATCCGTTGCACAGAGAGATAAGGGGAATTTGAATTATTCAGGTAATTTGTCATATTTTATTACCGATGGCTATGATGCGGATATGATGCGTGAAATAGCAAACTATGGTGCAGAAAAATCGGAACTTTCAATTGTTTTTTCAGGAAATGATGAGTTGGGTTATTCGTACATTGCTTGTAGTTTAAGTTATGATATGAAAATGGTAGCAAAACAAATAAATAGTAATCTTAATGGTCGTGGTGGCGGTCGAGATACTATGATTCAGGGAAAAGTTACCACAACAAAAGACTGTATAATAAAATTCATCGATAGCATTGATTTTAAAGGATGATATTATGTGTGATTTAATTAATAAAATACCCACAATTGACCGTGATTACCTTTTCTATCCATCGGGTGAAGGCTGTGAAGTTTATCTTTTATATGATGACAGTTTCGAGGGTTTTGTGTCTTTTTGCTCAAAGCTCAATGAAAGTGGATATGAGTGCGTAAATAAAAATAAAATCGAAAACAATTTCTTCGAGTTTTATAAAAAGGGGAATGTTGCGGTTTGTGTGGGCTACTACGATTGCGACAAATCAATCCGCATTGTAGTTGATGAAAAAAGTGTTTTTCCGTCATTCATTCCTTCAAAAATCAATGAAAAAACTGATAGCATTTTTTGGCAGTTTGAGGTTGACCATTCACTTATTGATTGTGGTATGTGCTATATTCTTCAGTTGGCATCAGGCGCGTTTTTTATCATTGACAGTCCCCATACTTACTCAATTAATGACTGTGAAAGAATACATAAATTCTTAAGAGGGCGTACTCCATCAAATCAGAAGATTCATATTGCCGGTTGGTTTTTCTCACACGGTCACGAAGACCATATTGCTCAGTTTATAAGCTTCATTAATTTTTATGGCGATGATACTATTATAGACGCACTTTACTTTAATTTTGTGTCTATGGACCATCGTGATGGCGGTGACTGGATGGAGTCCCACAGGGGATATTACACCTTGTTCTACAATGCTTTGAATAATCATCCTGAAGTTCCTGTTATTCGCTTACATACAGGTGAAACTTTTTATATCGATAATCTTAAAGTTGACGTTTTATGTTCTCACGAAGACGTTTTTCCTAATGATAATACAAACTACAATGATTCATCCGTTGTTATTATGCTTACGATTGAAAATACAAAGATTCTTGTTCCGGGTGATGCGGGTCACGAAGAAAGTTATATTCTTGAAGCACGTTATCCCAAGTATTTAAAATCCGATATTGTTCAACAGGCACATCACGGACATTTTGGTACTACCGATAATTTTTACCGTCTTGTGGATGCGGATATTGCACTTTTTCCCGTAACTCAGATTAAGTTTGATGAAGAGCTTGACCATTGGAGTGCCAACAGAGTTTCCATTGAGATTGCCGATGAATATCATATCGCCTCAAACGGTACTGTTGAAATTCCGTTGCCTTACAAGAAGGGTACTTTGAAACTTTATCCCGATGAAACCTTTGAGAGCTTCAAGGGCGTGTATGATTTGTGGTCCTATTCGTATACCGCCGAATACAAAGAAAAACTTTATAATGAGTATCTTGCTCGTGGTGGTAAGCCTTTAGAAGAATATAAAGACGGTTTTTAATATGATGGTTGAATATACTCTTGTGCGTTCAAAACGAAAATCAGTAGCTATACAAGTTGGTGCTGATTGCTCTATTACTGTAAGGGCACCTCTCAAATTGTCACAAAAAGAGATTGACAGGATTATTGAAAGTAAAAAGGAATGGCTTCAGAAGGCTATTGTTTCTCAAAGAGAAAAGGCCAAAGATATCAATAGGTATTCGGAAGAAGATATTGAAGTTTTACGTCAAAAGGCAAAAACCGTAATACCTCAAAAAGTGGAGTATTTTTCCGCTATTATGGGTGTAAAACCAACTGCCGTTAAAATTAATTCTGCCAAAAAACGTTATGGTTCATGTTCGGGAAAGGATTCATTGAATTTCTCGCTTTATCTAATGGATAAAGACGAAAGTTTTATAGATTACGTTGTTGTTCACGAACTTGCTCATATTAAACATCATAATCATAGCAAAGCGTTTTATGATTTTATTGAAAAGTTTATGCCTGATTATAAACAGAGAATGAAATTGAAATAAGGGGGAGTAATATGTCCTTGGTATCTTCATTGTTAACCACTATAGTTAAAACACGCGGTAAAATGAGTCTTAAAAGTAAGGCGGCAAAGCCCCTTGAAAACACTAAGGTTGATTTTATTGAAAATGCCGTAGGTGAACAGTTTACCGTAGGCTTCGGTAAAAGTGTTTTGTTGCCCGATGATATAGAAACTAAAAAATATTATATCGCGGGTTATGGCGAAAATAACCCGGCACGTGGTGTAATTGACCCTCAGTATGCCCATGCAGTTTATCTTGACGACAACAGTTCAAGAGGCGGAGTCTTAATA
>JAZRFO010000107.1:0-3836 GCA_045643685.1 Acutalibacteraceae bacterium | reverse complement strand
GGCCCCGGTGTTGGTGTCCTTACGGCAGAACTTGCAAAAAGAGCCGGTAAGGTGCTAAGCTTTGAGGTTGATGACAGACTTCTTCCCGTGTTAAAGGAAACTCTTGCAGATTTCAATAATGTGGAAATTATAAATCAGGACGTTATGAAAGCCGATCTTAAAGGCATTATTGAAGAAAAATGTGCAGGTATGGATATCGTAGTATGCGCAAATCTTCCCTACTACATTACCTCACCAATTATAATGCTTCTCTTAGAAAGCCGTTTACCCCTTAAATCCATTACTGTTATGGTTCAGAAAGAGGCGGCAGACCGACTTTGCGCTGAGGTTGGCAGTCGTGACGGAGGTGCGGTTACGGTTGCGGTAAACTACTATGCCGAAAGTGAAAAACTTTTCTTTGTTCCCCGAGATTCATTCTTACCCCCACCTAAGGTAAACAGCGAAGTTATCCGCCTTACTGTGCGTGAAAATCCCCCTGTAAACGTTAATAATGAGGGAAATTTCTTTAAGACTGTAAAAGCTGCTTTTTCACAAAGAAGAAAGACTGCAGAAAACTCCTTAAGTTCGGGTACGGGTATTAAAAAAGATGTTATCGCCCAAGCTCTTGCAGAGGCAGGACTCGAAAAAACTGTCAGGGCAGAAAAACTGACTATGGAAGATTTTGCTAAAATTTCCGATTTGCTTTTTGAATAAAAAAATTACCCTTGAGAATTGGTTTCTCAAGGGTTTTTGTTTTATGATATTCGGTAAAACTGTAAGCCGGGTTCTGTCGTTTAAGGCAATCATCTATCTACACCTTGCGTTGCCACAAGGTTCTAGCCACCCTTCGGGGTTGCGAAAAATCGCTGTCCGGCTGACTCCCCTGTCGGTGTTGCATCGGGTAGGGTTTACATGGCCGTGATGTCTCCACCACGCCGGTGAGCTCTTACCTCGCCTTTCCACCCTTACCGAAAAAATCGGCGGTATATCTCTGTTGCACTTTCCCTAAGGTTACCCTCGGCGGCCGTTAGCCGTTACCCTGCCGTATGATGCCCGGACTTTCCTCGTATGTGAAAGTTGGCAAGAATAATCCAAAATAGCCTGAAAGAGTTCTTTTTCAAGTCTTTTCCGCGCTTCGCTCTCGAAAGGCGCTCGGATTCACGAGTATTTTAACAATAGATTGGCAAAAATATGCAAACAAAAAACTGTTTCGGATTATTCTTGCCAACTTAAACATCCGCAACTGCCCATTTTACCGAATGATTTATTTTACATTAAAATTAATTTTTAGTCAAGTTTTTATATATAAAGTATATTAATACAAAAAATTTACGTAAAAACTATTGATACTTTTTTATTTTTCTGCGATAATAAGATGTCAAAATATCGATTAATGTAAATTGTTTACAGATGGAGTTTTATATATGAATTACGATTGTAATAAACTTGCCGACTTGTTGTTCCCTCATATTACGGGCACGGTGGCAGACCTTGAAGAAAAATACCCCGAAAGAAGCCTTCCCGAGGGTGCAAGGGTTACACGTTTTGCACCCAGCCCCACAGGTTACCTTCACATCGGCGGTCTTTTCGGCGCACTTGTTGACGTACTTACCGCAAAGGCTACAAAAGGTGTTTCATACCTTCGTATTGAAGATACCGACAAAAAGCGTGAAATTGATGACGGTGTTTCCGCCATCATTAACGGTTTTGAGTCATTCGGCATTGATTTTGACGAAGGTGTTACAGGCTTTAATGAGGAAAAGGGTGCTTACGGCCCCTACACCCAGAGCCAACGCGCCGAGATTTATCAGACAGTTGCTAAAGAGTTAGTTCAAAAAGGACTTGCTTACCCCTGTTTCTGCACCGCAGAGGAACTTTCCGCAATCCGTGAGGAACAGGAAAAGGGCGATGCTCTTATCTGGGGTTATTTCGGCAAATGGGCAAAATGCCGTGACCTTTCTTTCGAGAAAATAGAAGAAAACATCAAGGCGGGCAAGCCCTACGTTCTCCGTTTCCGTTCCGACGGACAGGAAGACAAGCGTATTTTCTTTGACGATATTATCCGTGGCAAAATTGAAATGCCCGAAAACATTATTGACGAAGTTCTCTTAAAATCCGATGGTATTCCCACATACCACTTCGCACACGCTTGTGACGACCATTTTATGAGAACAACCCACATCATCCGTGGTGAGGAATGGATTTCATCCGTTCCCAAGCATATTGCTCTTTTCAAAGCCTGTGGTTTTAAAGTTCCCAAATACGCACACACACCCCAGGTTATGAAGATTGACGAGGAAGACGGCACAAAACGTAAGCTTTCCAAACGTAAAGACCCCGAAGCCGCAGTAAGTTACTTTGTGGAACAGGGCTTCCCGAAAGAAAGCCTTATTGAATACCTGCTCACACTTCTCAACTCAAACTTTGAAGATTGGCGCAGAGCAAACCCCAAAGAGGATGCTTTCGCTTTCCCCTTCAACCTTAAAAAGATGAGCCCCAGCGGTTGCCTTTTTGACCTTGTTAAACTTAACGACGTAAGCAAAAACGTGGTTTCCGTTATGGATGCTGACACTGTTTACAACTACATTGCTCAATGGGCTCAGAAATATGACGAAGAATTCTACAACGAATTTACCAAAAAACCTGAATTCTCACGCAATATGGTAAATATCGACCGCGAAAGCCCCAAACCCCGTAAAGACATTGCAAAATGGAGTGAGGTTAAGGAATATTTCGCATATATGTTTGATGCATACTTCACACCCGACTTCGACCTTCCCGAAAATATCGGCAAAGAAGATGCAAAAGCAATCCTTGAAAAATACCTTGAAATTTATGATGAAGCAGACGACAAAGACGTTTGGTTCGCAAAAATCAAGGATATGTGTGAGCCCCTTGGTTTCACACCCAACGTAAAAGAATTCAAGAAAAATCCCGATGCTTTCAAGGGTCACGTGGGCGACGTTTCAACCGTTATCCGCCTTGCGGTTACAGGCAGAAAAAACACACCCGACCTTTGCTCAATTATGAAGCTTCTGGGTAAAAATAAAGTTACAGAACGAATCAATGGGATTATCGAGTCCCTCTAAGGAGTTTACTATGGAAGAAATTAAAACAGAAAACATATCTAACTTTATTCACGATATTATTGATGAAGAATTGCGCGAGGGCGTTAACACAAAGGTACAGACCCGTTTCCCTCCCGAACCCAACGGTTATCTTCACATCGGTCACGCAAAGGCTATCTGCATTGACTTTACTACCGCTATGAAATACGGCGGTGTTTGTAACCTTCGTCTTGATGATACAAACCCCGCAAAAGAAGATATCGAATATGTAGAATCCATTAAGGAAGATATTGAGTGGCTCGGTTTCAAGTGGGATAAATGCCTTTATGCATCAAGCTACTTTGATTTCCTTTATGACTGCGCAATTAAGCTCATCAAAGACGGCAAGGCTTATGTTGTCGACCTTACCGCAGAGGAAATGCGTGAATACCGCGGTACGCTTACAGAACCCGGTAAAAATAGCCCCTATCGCGACAGAAGTGTTGAGGAAAACCTTGACCTTTTCAAACGTATGACAGACGGCGAATTCCCCGACGGTGCAAAGGTTTTACGTGCAAAAATTGATATGGCATCACCCAATATGAATATGCGTGACCCCGCCATTTACAGAATTATGCACACAACACATCACCAGACAGGTGACAAATGGTGTGTTTACCCCATTTATGACTTTGCTCATCCCCTTTCTGATGCTCGTGAAGGTGTAACTTACTCACTTTGCTCACTTGAATTTGAAAACCACAGACCTCTTTACAACTGGTTTATCGAGCAGATTGGTTTTGAAGAACC
>JAZRFO010000106.1:0-3063 GCA_045643685.1 Acutalibacteraceae bacterium | reverse complement strand
TTCAAACAAAAAAGATATAAATTTTTTAACTTTACTTTGCGCCGCGGTTTATTTTGTAAGCTATGTTTCACGAATTAACCTTGGTGCGGTGCTTGTTGAGGTTGTTAACAGTGGCTTTGCGGATAAAAAGACCGCCGCCCTAGCTCTTACAGTGTGTTCGGTTACTTACGGTGTGGGTCAACTTATAAGTGGTTACCTTGGCGATAAGTTCAAACCTCAGAATATTATTTTTATCGGCTTTTTTATCACCGCCGCAATGAATATATCCGTGGGTGCTTTCAGTAAAGGCATTGAGTTGGTTTTATTATGGGCAGTTAATGGTTTTGCTCAGGCTCTTATGTGGCCGCCCCTTGTTAAGATTCTTTCGTCAAGACTTTCCGATGAAGCCTATAAAAAGGCGGTTGTTAAGGTAAGCTGGGGTAGTTCAATGGGTACAATTGCGGTTTACCTTCTTGCACCCGTGATTATTAAATTCCTGACTGTTAAGCTTGTGTTTATAATCAGTGGTGCTCTCGCGGTAATTATGGCATTTGTTTGGAAAACCGTTTATGAAAAATACAAACCTTTTTCTGCGGTTTCTGTTGTTAATACTACTACAAAGAAAAGTGAAAAGGGGAGCGAACAACCTGTTGCAAAGTTCAATGGCTTTGTGGTTACTTTGCTTATAAGTGTAATGCTTGCAATTGTTTTGCAGGGTGCTTTGCGTGACGGTGTTACCAACTGGACACCTTCATACATTTCGGATATGTTTAATCTTGATAGCTCTGTTTCAATTCTTACAGGTGTTATTCTTCCTGTATTCAGTATTCTCAGTTTCACTGTTACTTCGTTTATCAACCGTAAGCTTATTAAAAATGAGATTGTCTGTGCAGGTGCAGTTTTCGGTATTGGCGCAGTGTCTGCAACACTTCTTGTGTTGTTAGGGGATAAGAGTGTTGTTTTATCACTCCTTCTTCTTGCGGTGCTCGTTGGTTGTATGCACGGTGTTAACCTTATACTTGTTTGTATGATTCCTGCTAAATTCTCAAGATTCGGTAAAGTTTCTTTTATATCGGGTCTTATAAATTCCTCAACATATCTCGGTGCGGCTATTTCCACCTATGGTATCGCAATTTTTACCGATGAATTTGGTTGGACTAAAACAATTATTCTTTGGTCTGCCGTTGCATACGCAGGTGCTTTAATCTGTATTGCTCTTGGCAGAAGATGGAATAAATTCAAAAAGGCAGAGTAAACCGAGTTTGATAATTTTTTAACTTGACATTTTTGTGTCTTTAAATTATTATATAGTGGTACATTTATGTTATAATTTTTTAGAAGGATGTGTTTTTTGTGGACCAGAAGTATGATGCATTGTTTACCCCTTGGAAAATAGGCAATGTTGAAATCAAAAACCGTATCGTTATGTGCCCCATGGGTGGTACTTCACTTTTCGGTTGGTTTGAACTTGGCGGTTGCCATTTTGACAAGGAGGCTGCAAAGCTTTTCCTCGAAAGAGCTAATAATAACGTAGGTCTTATTATCCCCGGTATCGCTCCTTTACGTGATACTTTCTGGGGCAAATGGCTCTGGCAGAATCCCAAAATGTTCGATGAACTCAAAGAGTATATGGATGAAATCCATAAAACGGGTGCAAAATTATTTATTCAGCTTACCGCAGGTATGGGCCGTTCATGGGCTATTACCGAGCTTGTTGCACCTCTTCACAGAAATAAAATAACCCGTAAGCTTGTTAAGCCTATTCTTGATACTTCTCACGAATTAGCATCTCCCAGCCCTCAGCCTTCACGTTGGGCTCCCGATATCATCTGTCCTGAAATGACAGTTGAGCAGATTCACGAAATTGTTGAAGCTTACGCTAAGACTGCAAAGCTTTGCCGTGACGCAGGTGTTGACGGTGTTGAAGTTCACGCAGTTCACGAAGGCTACCTTCTTGACCAGTTTGCTATTGAATATTTCAACAAACGTACCGACGAATACGGCGGAAGCTTTGAAAACAGATACCGCTTTGCAGTTGACGTTGTTAAAGCTATCAAAGAAGCTTGCGGCGACGATTATCCCGTTTCACTTCGTTACTCAGTTGAATCAAAAATGAAAGACTTCTGCTACGGCGCAATGCCCGGCGAAGAATACAAAGAAATCGGTCGTGCAATGCCCGAATCCGAGAAGGCTGCCAAATACCTTCAGGATGCAGGTTATGATATGCTTAATGCCGATAACGGTACTTATGACTCCTGGTACTGGGCACATCCCCCCATGTATATGCCCCAGAACTGCAACCTCGAAGATGTTGCTCATATTAAGAAATTTGTTGACATCCCCGTTGTTTGCGCAGGTCGTATGGAACCCGATGTAGGTGCTGAAGCAGTTGCAGAAGGTAAAATTGACGGTGTTGGTATTGCTCGTCAGTTCCTTGTTGACCCCGAATGGATTACAAAGATTATTGAAGACAGAATTGAAGATATCAAGCCCTGTATCTGTTGTCACGCAGGTTGCTTCAACTTCTCAACATCAAAGGGCCACGCACATACTCAGGACCTTAAGGACACAATGGGTCTTTCACGTTGTGCTCTTAACCCCAAAACAATGCAGTCCAAGAAATACAAAATCGAACCTGCTAAGAAGAGCAAAAAGATTGCTGTTATCGGTGGCGGTATCGGTGGTATGGAAACTGCTATCGTTTGTGCACAGCGTGGTCACAAGGTTGACCTTTACGAAAAGAGCGACAAACTCGGTGGTGTGTTCATCGCTGCAGCTGCTCCTTCTTACAAAGAAAAAGACCGTGACCTTATTGCTTGGTACAACCGTGAAGTTCAGAAGTACGATGCTATCACAGTACATATGAACACAGAGATTAAGGACATCGCTTCACTCGGTGCAGATGAAGTTGTTGTAGCAACAGGTTCAGTTGCTAACAGAATACCGATTCCCGGTGCAGACAAGGCTATTCAGGCTGTTGATTTCCTTCTTGATAACAGTCTCGTTGGTAACAACGTTACAATTATCGGTGGTGGTCTTACAGGTTGTGAAATTGCTTATGAACTCTACCTTCAGGGCAAGAAT
>JAZRFO010000105.1:0-4538 GCA_045643685.1 Acutalibacteraceae bacterium | reverse complement strand
GTCAGCAATCATTTTGCATTCGTCGGGGTCTGCGCATTCACCTGCACCAACAACGCCGTCTTCTTCACCGCCGATAGAACCAACTTCTGCTTCAAGAGAAAGACCCTTTTCTTCGCAGATAGCAACGAGTTCTTTTGTTTTTGCGATGTTTTCGTCGATTGCGTAGTGTGAACCGTCGAACATAATTGATGAGAAACCAGCTTCGATACAAGCCTTTGCACCTTCGTATGAACCGTGGTCAAGGTGAAGAGCAACGGGAACTGTAATCTTAAGGTCTTCGATCATTGCTTTAACCATATCAGCAACAGTCTTGAAACCGCACATATATTTACCTGCACCCTCGGAAACACCAAGGATAACGGGTGAATTCATTTCCTGTGCAGTAAGAAGAATGGATTTTGTCCATTCAAGGTTGTTGATGTTGAACTGACCAACTGCGTAGTGGCCTGCTTTTGCTTTTGTGAGCATGTCTTTTGCGTTAACTAAAGCCATTTTGAACACTCCTATATTTTTAATTTTTTTGAACTGAATTATACGTTTTCTTCCCTTAAATCGAGCACGATTTCCTTGCTTTCGGGGACGAGGTGTTTGTATTTTACACCCGCCGCATCAAACATACGCTTAGAAGCTCTTGTGGAAGAAGTGTCGGCATATTTATCCGAAAGATAAACGACCTCGGAAATACCGCTCTGGATAATGGCCTTTGCACATTCGTTACAGGGGAAAAGCGCCACGTAAATGCGACTTCCTGCAAGACTTCTGCCGCGGCAGTTGAGGATTGCGTTAAGCTCCGCGTGGCAGACATAGGGATATTTGGTGTCATAGGAATCCTCGGCACTGCGCTCCCAGGGGAAACAATCGTCGTCGCAACCTGAGGGGAAGCCGTTGTAACCTACGGACAAAATTCTGTTTTCGTTGTTGGCAATACAAGCACCAACCTGAGTGTTGGGGTCCTTGCTACGCTTTGCACAGAGCATTGCCGCACCCATAAAGAACTCGTCCCAGGATATGTAGCCTTCTCGTTTAGCCATTGCGAAAACCTCCCGTTTGTAAAAATGTGTTGGAAAATATCCATAACCTTTTACATTATACATTTAGAAATTTGTTTTTTCAATATAAATTTAAAAAAATCATAACATATATGTGTTAAAGTGGCGGGTAGTGGCAATAAAAATTAACAAAAAACATAAATTTATTCTAAAAATCAAGCTAAGGCGGTGCGTTATGGTTAAAAATTATTTCAAGCGCGTCTACAAAGGCGTTAGTAAAATTGAACTTATTTATTGGTGGACTCTCAGAGTACTGATGATAGGCGGTATCGGTTACAGTCTTTTTAAAATGGATTCCTATCAACCTGCACAGATGGCGGCAAATCTTGTGGGTATGTTCGCTTATGAAATATGCCAGATGTTTCCTGAAAAAACCTTTATGAGAAGGTTTTCTCACAAATTTCAGAATTTATCAATTCTCGCATTTTTCCTTGCATCATTTGGCGGTGCATTTTTGAATTTCTATTATGCAATACCCGGCTATGACAAGGTTTTACACGCATTCGGTTGCGGTGTGGGTGTATATGTTGCTTATGAATGTATCTGTGCGATGCAGCTTCGTGACAAAACAATCTGCCCTCCCGGTATTGCGGCAATTGCTGCTATGGGTCTTGCCTTTACTTTCGCATCAGGTTGGGAGATTTTTGAATTCAGTTTTGACCAGTGGTTCGGCGGTGACGCTCAGCATTGGGATTTACAGAAGGCTATTGATGAAGCGGGCGGATTAGACAAGGTGTTTATGCTTATCCCTCTTGATGAGGCTCGTTTAGAGTCACGTTTTGCTTTGATGGACACTATGGAAGACACTATCTGTAACACTATTGGTGCCGTTGTGATGTACATTTTCTTAAGAATCAAGCCTTATCGCCACACAGGAGCAAACAACATAAACAAAATTATTGAAGAAGAATTGGTCAAAAATACCAAAGAAAACTGAGCTGCACAAATTAATGTTGATTATTTAAGGAAAAGGTAATATAATTAACCTGTATAATTAAAAGGAGGAATCCCTATGTCTAAAAAGGTATTGGCAGTTGTACTGTCTCTCATCCTTATGTTTTCAGCAGTTGCGATTCCTGTCTCAGCGGCAGAAATCACACTTCCCGAAACAAGTGTTGAAAACGTTTTTGAAATGTTAATTGAAAAACTCTTGTCATTTGTTCTTACTTACCTTAATAAGTATTGGCCCGGCTATGAGGATAAATGGAGCGATGCGGAGAATTACGAAGCAGAGTACTTCTTTAAAGGCGAAGAGGAATTTGATCGCGAAGTAGCAGAAGATGCTCAGTGGAAAGTAGGCTACGCAGGTGCATCACTTCTTGAAGGCATTGACCCCATGGACGGTGACTATTTCCTTGCAGGTTCACTTGAACCCATCGTTGGTCGTGTTCCTACAGAGGTTATTGATGACCAGCGTGTTCGCGTTTATGCTATCAGCGACGGTAATAGCGGTATCGTTGTTCAGGCAGTTATCGACGGTTTCGGTCTTTCTCGCGGTGACATTATGGAAATCCGTTCAAGAATGGCTGAATTTGCTGAAAAATACAACATCGTTGCAATCAACGTTTCTGTTCTTCATCAGCACTCATGTATCGATACACTCGGTATGAACGTGCCCCTTGCACAGGCTCTTATTATGAATACAGGTAACGCTGCAGTTGGCGGACTTCTTGACGACCAGAAGGTTCAGAAAAATCAGCAGTTTATGGAAAATCTTTTCGCAAAAACTGTTTATGCTATGAAACGTGCAGTTGTTAATATGAAAGCCGGCGACCTTTACTACGGTGCAGCTGATATTTCAGATTATATCAAGGATAAACGTGATCCCCAGACAATTGACTCTGAAATCCAGAGACTTCGCTTTGTTCCCGAAGACGGTTCAACCGAAACATGGATTCTTGAGGCTGGTATCCACTGTACAAGTATCGGTGCAGGTCCCGACGAGCTTACAGCTGACTACCCCTACTACATCGAAAAAACCATCCGCGAAGAAGCAGGTGCAAACGTAGTATTTGTTCAGGGTGCAGAACTTGCTGTCACTTCAAGAAATATTTATCTTTGTAAAGAATGTCGTTCAATAGCAAATGTTGAACACAATGGTGACGTTGCAATTTCTTGCCCCAATGGTTGTATTGAAGCTGTTACTGCTGACACAATCAGTGAAGCGGTAGACCTTTGGGATATGGCTAACGAAGACGAAAGCAAGAATGGTATTGACTATATGAAAGACTATGGTTATATCCTTGCTAAGAAGGTTATGGCTATTGAAACAGAGGAAGAACTTGAACCCGTACTCAACATTATGATGCAGGAAGTTGCTCTTGACGTTGACAATGGTATCCTTACTCTTGCTGCTCGTGAAGACGTTCTTAACGCAGTTATCGTTAAAAATGGCGAAGGTTACAATATGATTACCGAAATCGGCTATATGGAACTCGGCAACAAAGTTGGCGTATTCCTTTGCCCCGGTGAATTTGACCCCATCCTTGTTTTCGGTGGCCCCAAATCAGGCGATGCATCCTGGGGTAAGGGTGAATGGGAATTACCCGCACTTGCAGATTGCACAGATTGTGAATACGTAATGGTACATGGTCTTTGTAACGACCAGGCAGGTTATGTTCTCAGAGATAACGAATATCACTCACTTCTCAGTGAAAACGAAGAAATTAATGTTATCAGCAAGACCGCAGGTTCAACATTCGTAAGTGAATTTATGGACCTTCTTGCAACAGTTGATGCTTAATTAACAGTAAATTCCCCCACGGGTTTCGTGGGGGATTTTTTTATATTGTACATATTTGGTAAGGTTTTTTTATTCAAGTTGATAATTGAAATAATTTGGTAATTGTATTAAAATACATTATGTATCATTGCAGATGATGATTTTGCATTTTCAGAAAGGTGGATTTTCTATGAGAAAAACCAAAAAGTTTATAGCAATTATCTGCGTAGTTGCTATTCTTTCAGGCGCATTCGGAACTATCGGTTTTGCCGTAGATTCAGATGTTGATTACAAAATTACTAACCCTTATGCAAATGTGGACTGGTCATGGAATCAGTATAAAGCAGACCTTCACACACACACAACTGCATCAGATGGTGACGACACTCTTAAGGATATGATTGAAACCAACTATGATTACGGTTTCGATATCTATGCAGTTTCAGACCACGGTACAACAAGCTACAGTTGGACCTATCAGGATGTTATTCCCGCTATTCAGGTTTTCCTTGGCATCAAGGACGGCACAAGAGAATTGGTTGCCCTTGAAGAAGGCGGCGGATTAACCTTCGATGGTGACAGATATGACCTTGTTACCGAAAATGGCGGCGACTATTATTACCAGACATACGAAGACGGCACACAGGGACAAAAGATGCTCCGTGTACCCTATGCTATTGAAAACAACCCCACTTCACTTAACAACGCACACGTTAACTCATGGTTTGTTGACTACGGTCACGGTGTAGTTGGTGGCACAAGCGATT
>JAZRFO010000104.1:0-5377 GCA_045643685.1 Acutalibacteraceae bacterium | reverse complement strand
AGTTAACAGGAGAGGGGTGCCACGATTCAGAAGATTATTGTAATCACTATTTGCAATAAAATCTGATTCTCCGCTTATAATTACAGTTTCGGCAGTCGGGGGAATATCATCGGGAATATGGGAATTGTAAACGAAAATGTCACCGGCATTTGTATCTACAACTTTTGAAAAATCGGTGTGGCCGTGTAGATGTATATATTCTGTTTTTTCATTACCCCTTATTATAACATATTTGATATGGTATGTGTCAATTATTTCGAAATTTATTTCGCTACCCAGAGCGTATTTTCCCTGTGTGTTTATAATGGTGTTTTTGGGAAGCGAGATATTTTGGTTTAAACATATATCCTTTATTACGGGAGTCACGTGTGTTTCTTCGGGGGTTAAAGCGTATGGCAACCTTTCGAGGTCGGTACAGGAAGTGTATGAAGCATAGGTTACAAACCAATAATCAAGACTTTCGCAGGTGGCTTTGGGCAGATAATCATAAACATCCGAAGGATATTGGGTATCGGAGTTTATAATATAAGCGTAATGAGTACCGCTTCGCAAAACAATGTTAAGATTATCACCGCTTGAAACTACTGTAAGAGTATCCCTGTAAGGACTGGGTAACAGGGGTATAAAAATATTAATGAAAATAACCGCCACTGACAAAACAGCCGTTATTTTTAAAGCGTTTTTGTTTTTGATTCTATAAATCAGATAGCCTACAAGTAAAATACCCCCACCAAGAAAAAGACCATTCAATAACCAATTTTTATGTACGGGTATGGTGCAGTAAGTGAATTCAGTTATTTTAAGTGAAATGTCACAGACAAAGTTTAAAAGACGCTCTGTCAGGTTAAATAAAAACAAAGTGATTTTTTGTACAAAAGACAGGTTAACATAACTTGTAGCAGTACCAATTGTACCGCAAATCATAGCGTAAAAGGCAGGTTTTACACAGAGAATATTTGAAACAGGTGACACAATACTAAAGGTGTTGAACGTTAAAGCGGAAACAGGCATTGTGAAAAGTCCCGCTCCTACACTTATAAGAAAAGAGCAGACTATATAACTGAATGAGGCTCGTATTAACTTAAATTTAATTTTACTGTTGAAAAATCTGTATACCGATATTTCATATCTTGAAACCAAAAGAACACCTAAAGTGGCACAAAGGGATAATTGAAAACTAAGATTAAATACAAGAAATGGGTTACCCAAAAGGAGCAGTGACGTTACAAGACCCAAGGTGTTAAGGGAGTCGGGCAGGGTTTTGGTGAATGGTGAGGTGAGTAATACCAAGGACATAAGTGATGAGCGTAACACCGAGGGCGTGAAGCCTGTTACTACGCAAAAACCAAATAGGAATATAACGCAGAAAATATTACGTACTTTATGGGGGATTTTCAAAAGATTAAAAAAGAAAATTATCAGACCGCACCAGAGAGATGTATGAAGACCCGACACCGCTAAAAGGTGGGATATACCACCGTTACGGAATGCATCGGCTATGTTATTCGGTATGCCCTCGCTACCGCCGAAAACAAGCCCTTTAAGAATTGCTGACGTGGGCGAGGGTAAGAAATTGTCAATTCTGTCAGCAACAATCTCCCTTAAATATAAGCAATAGTAATATGGTGTTCTTTCGCACTTCCATAAAACATTTGCTTTTTCACCTCTTGCATTGAGCAAAATTCCGTCGGAAGCGTATGATAAATCAAATTGATTCTTTTCGTTTTTCGCTACTGATAATTGGGCGTTATTTATGCTTATGTAATCGTATAACTCGGGGGTTTCGGCATCGGCACAGGGGACTATAGCATCAATTTTTACATTTTCGTCAGTTTTTAAAGTGAAGTTCAAGTAACCATTAATATTAACAGGTGTAGTAATTATTTTGCCCGATATGTAAGAAGTGGTGCCGTCAAGATTTAATATGGGTTCAATTTTAAAATGGGTATACGTAATAAAGGAAGTACAGATAAAAATTGTTGCAAGTGAAATGGCGGGTATTATTATAAACCGCCTGAGCTTCAATGATTTTATTAAAAATAAAACAAAAGCCAATGCCCCTGTCAGTAACATAACAATTGCACCGACTTTTGAGAAATTCATCAAAAGGGTGGCTACAATAAATATTGTTATGCCTGATACGAGCATTGGTCGTTTCATTTGTGTAACCTCTGTGTTTTAAAGTTTTGAAAATTAACCTGCGGGCCAGGTGAAGTTTCTGCCTGACATAAGGTGGAAATGAATATGCTTAACGGTCTGACCTGCACTGTCACCGCAGTTGTTTACAACGCGGAAGCCGTTGTCCATATTCTGTTCTTTTGCGATTTTTGCAATCACTTCAAAAATATGGGCAATTACGGCACTGTTTTCTTCGTTAATATCCGCCGCAGAGGTAATATGCTCCTTGGGGATTACGAGAATGTGAGCAGGTGCCTGAGGCTCAAGGTCATTAAAAGCGATAACGGTATCGTCCTCGTAAACTTTTGTAGCGGGGATTTCACCATTCGCGATTTTGCAGAAAATACAATCCATAAAAACACTCCCTGATAAAATATACCTATATAATAACCTTAAACCTTTGGTATTTCAAGACTAATTTCAGTTTTTGAATGCCTGAACGATTTTAATTACCGTGTAAATTCCTAAAAATATGGTCAAAGCGGTTTTGAGGCTTGAAATTCTTAAATAAGTTTTTGCTATGCCTGAAATGTTTTCAAGGGCTTTAACGTAGTTTTCCTTTTTAGTGAAATCCATTATATTTTCCTTTCTTATTAATCGTTGCTTAAAAGCACACCATGGGCGATACCGGGTATGGACTCTTTTTGAAGTGATGAGGTGGGAGAAAGCAGAGCGCCCGTACCTACAAAAAATACTTTGTTGAGCCTTCGGGAGGTCATATTGTCCAGAATATATGAGCAAACAACCGACGCACTGCAACCACACCCTGAACCACCCGAGTGAACGTCCTGGGCTTCAAGGTCAAAAATCATAATACCGCAATCGTTATGAACACTTGAAATATCAATATTGTTCTCGCTTTTCAGTAGTTCGATAAGAAGTCTGCTACCTGTAGTGCCTAAATCACCCGTAAGAATTAAATCATAATCATTAGGTTTCGTGCGTGTATCCCGTAAAAATTGTGCAATGGTCTGTGCGGCGGCAGGTGCCATTGCGGCACCCATATTGTTGGGGTCTGTTATATTAAGGTCACGCACCGAGCCGATAATTGCTTTGTCTATTTTGGGACAGTTTTTTTCTTTTTGTTCGCTACTTACTATGGCACACCCCGCACCTGTTACGGTCCATTGTGCCGCAGGGGGTCTTTGGCCACCGTATTCAAGAGGAAACCTGTATTGACGCTCCGCAGAGCAGAAGTGGGACGAAGCGGCGGCTACGGTGTTTCGGGCGGCACCGGAATCAACAAAAATCCCAGATAATACAAGGGATAGAGCCATTGTTGAACAAGCACCGTACAACCCCGAAAAGGGGAATTTTAAATCACGCATACCGAAGGATGAGCCGATACATTGATTTAAAAGGTCACCTGCGAAGGCACATTGAATGTCTGTTTTGCTTAATTTCGCCTTTTTTAAAGCGGTGGTAATGGCAGACTTTTGGAGATGGGTTTCGGCTTTTTCAAAGGTTTTTTCACCGCAGAATTCGTCGGTGTAAACCTTGTCGAAGAATTTTCCCAGGGGACCCTCGGATTCTTTTTTACCCACTGCGGCGGCATAGCCGATAATATTGGGTTTATTTGTAAAACTTATGGTGTAATTACCTGTTCTTTCTGACATAAAATACTTCCTCAGATTATAGTGGAAATATTTTTTGTAATAAACTTTGGAATATACTTTGTTTTGAAAAAATGAAAATGTTTACAAAAAAGCATTAGTGTGCTATATTGTGAGAAAGGGGTGTGTTTTATGAAAAAATTACATTTGATTATTCCTGTTATTATAGTTTCAATTATGTTTTTAGGTTGCTTGGGCGGTAAAAAGGCAGAAGTGTCAGTTGAAACAACTACAGCGGTGGAAACGACTGCAGAGGCTACAGGCTCAATACAGAGTGTTAACAATGTTCCTGTTGAAAACACTCAGCTTTCCGAAGTGGATAGAAATCTGAATTTACCCATACCTGAGGATACAAAAGAATTCACATTCTGTAGCGGTGCAGGTGGTTGGGCTACGGTTATGTACCTTAATGCGGACGGCTCTTTTTCGGGTGAATACCACGATTCTGAGATGGGTGACATGACAGAAGAATATCCTAACGGCACTGTTTATGTATGCAATTTTTCCGGTAAATTCGAAAACATAAAGAAAGTTAACGAATATACTTATAAAATGACTTTGTCATATATTGATGCAGAAGAAACCTATGGGGACGAATGGATTGAGGATGGCATAAGATATATAGGTGCTAATCCCTATGGTCTTGAAACAGGTAAGGACTTTTACTTCTATCTTCCCGAAACACCTGTGTATGAGCTTTCGGATGGTTTTATGAGTTGGTCACCAAACTATTATTCCAGCGATACCCTTGAGTATTACGGTATCTGGAACGTTGAGCCCGATTACGGATTTTTTGGATAAAATGTTCGTGTTTTAATCATTGACTTTAGCTGGTAGAGATAATATAATAAGTTGAAACTGCCACCGGGTAGTAAGATGCAAATAGCATCCGTTTACACATCGTTAGGTCTTAGAAGATGTGTATGCGGATGCTTGTTTTTTAGGGGATTTTATATGAGAAAATTAATGAACTATTTTACAAGGTTTGAATTTTTGCTGTGGATAACATCGGTGCTTTTGATTACAATATCATTTTTAGCTTTTGACAGAACCAATTATTTAACCTTGTGTGCTTCTCTTATAGGTGTAACATCCCTTATTTTTTGTGCTAAAGGAAACCCTGTGGGACAAATACTGATGATAATTTTCAGTCTGCTTTATGGGGTTATATCCTACGGGTTTTCGTATTATGGGGAAATGATAACCTATCTTGGTATGACTATGCCTATGGCGGCTTTTTCATTAGTTTCATGGATTAAAAATCCGTATAAAGGCAAGAAAAGTGAAGTTGAAATCAGTAAATTAAAAAATAGTGATAAAATAATAATATCTTTTTTGACTGTAGTGGTTACAACTGTTTTTTACTTTATTTTAAGCCACTTTAATACTGCGAATATTATACCCAGTACCATTTCAGTTACCACAAGCTTCGCTGCAGCCTGTCTTACGTTCCGCAGAAGTCCGTATTTTGCATTGGTTTATGCTTTGAATGATGTTGTACTTATAGTGTTATGGGTGTTAGCGAGTATGAGTGATGTCAGATACATTTCTGTGGTCGTGTGTTTTGTTGCCTTTTTACTTAACGA
>JAZRFO010000103.1:0-2180 GCA_045643685.1 Acutalibacteraceae bacterium | reverse complement strand
AAATCAGGAGGCACTTTCAATGGTTTCCTGTACGTCTGCGTTACATCTTGCGATGAAACTTGCGGGAGTGAAAAGGGGCGATAAGGTATTTTGTTCCGATATGACCTTTGCGGCAACGGTAAACCCCGTAAGCTATGAGGGTGGTGAACAGGTTTACATAGATTCCGAGTATGAAACCTGGAATATGGACCCCAAAGCACTTGAAAAGGCTTTTGAGAAATATCCTGACACAAAAGTTGTAGTACTTGCTCACCTTTACGGTACTCCTGCCAAAATGGATGAAATCCTTGAAATATGTGAAAAGCACGGTGCAATTCTTATTGAAGATGCGGCAGAAGCTCTTGGAGCCACATATCACGGTGTTGCATGCGGTACTTTCGGTAAATACAACGCCATAAGTTTTAACGGCAACAAAATTATTACTACCTCCGGTGGCGGTATGTTATTTACCGAAACCAAAGAGGAACGTGAGAAAGCGTTTTTCTGGGCAACTCAGTCAAGAGAGCCAGAGCTCTGGTACCAGCACAAAGAAATCGGTTACAACTATCGTATGTCAAATATAGTTGCAGGTGTGGGCAGAGGACAGCTTTTACATCTTGATGAACACGTAGAGGCTAAAGAAACTATTTACAGACGTTACGAAGAAGGTTTAAAGGGTCTTCCTGTGAAAATGAATCCTTACCTTTCCGATACAAAACCCAATTTCTGGCTTTCCTGTATGATTATTGATGAGGGTTGCGATGTTGACCCCATTTCCGTAATTAAAAAACTTGCAGAAGAAAAAATAGACTCCCGTCCCATCTGGAAGCCCATGCATATGCAACCTGTATTTAAGGACAATGATTTTATTACCGCGGGTGAAAAATCAGTTGGCGAAGATGTGTTCAGCAGAGGCTTATGCCTTCCTTCAGACATTAAGATGACTGAAGAAGAACAGAATTTTGTTATTTCCGTAATTAAATCTTGTTTTGAGGGATAAAAATGTACGCAAAATGTTTTAAACGCTTTTTTGATTTTTGCCTTTCTTTTGGTGCAATTGTGTTTTTGTCACCAATTCTTTCTGTGCTTGTAATTTTAGGTGCAATATTTATGAGGGGGAACCCGTTCTTTTTTCAGGCGCGCCCCGGCAAGATTAATCCTAAAACAGGGGAAGAAAAAATATTTAAGCTTATTAAATTCAGAACTATGGATAACCGCAAGGATGCAGAGGGTAATTTACTTCCCGATGAGGTAAGACTTAATTCTTATGGTAAATTTTTACGTTCAACATCCCTTGATGAACTTCCCGAGCTTTTGAACATTTTAAAAGGTGATATGTCAATTGTGGGACCCAGACCTTTGCTTGTTAAATACATTCCCTTGTATTCAGAAGAACAGAGGCATCGTCACGATGTGCGTCCGGGTCTTACGGGCTACGCTCAGGTGAACGGCAGAAACAGTATTTCTTGGGAAGAAAAGTTCAAACTGGACGTTGAGTATGTAAGAAACATAACCCTTATAGGTGATATTAAGATTATTTTCGGTACGGTTTTCTCAGTCCTTAAACGTGAAGGTATTTCACAGGAAAACAACGCTACTATGGAAGAATTCAAAGGTTCCACTATTTCAGAGGAGAATTAAAATGAGCAAATTGGTTATTTTCGGTGCAGGCGGTCACGCAAAGGTTGTTGCCGATATAGCTTTAAAAAACGGCTGTGAGATTGAGGGATTTTTAGATGATAATACGTCAATTTCAAGTATAATGGGTTACCCTGTATTGGGTAAAATTGACGATTGTGTGAAATTCAAAGACACTTGCATTTTTGCAATAGGTATAGGCAATAATGCAGTAAGAAAAAAGATTTTTGATAAATACTCCGATTTTCAGTACCCCATACTTATCCATCCTACCGCAAGTATCGGTATTGAAACAAAAATCGGTAAAGGCACAGTGGTAATGCCAATGGCAGTTGTAAATGCTTGTACTGAGATTGGGGATTTTGGTGTTATCAACAGCGGTGCAGTAATTGAGCACGATTGTAAAATAGGAAATTACACCCTTTTTGCACCACATGCAACAATATGCGGAACAGTAAAAATCGGTGATCTTGTCTGGATGGGTGCAGGTAGTGTGGTTAACCAGACAATAAAAATCTGTGACGGCGTAACGGTGGGCTCGGGCGCAGTAGTTATAAAGGATA
>JAZRFO010000102.1:0-11722 GCA_045643685.1 Acutalibacteraceae bacterium | reverse complement strand
ACGCTACCGGGGATTTCATCCGCAAGGTCTTGGGTTGTGATGCCGTAGGTGTTAATTTCTCTTGAACCCATAATCTCAGTGAGAACAACTCTGTCGGCAATTGAAAGCGCCTTTGCGAAAGCATCAAGGTGAAGCTTTGTTCTGCTGAAAGTAAAGGGTTGGAATACGGCCCAAACTTTATTATAATCCATTTTCATTGCGGCAGAAAGGGTAACTTCAAGCTCAGCAGGGTGGTGAGCGTAGTCATCAACAATATCCGCTCCGTTATATTGACCTAAAAACTCAAAACGTCTGCCGGCACCCTTAAATGTAGTGATACTCTTTTGACATTGTTCGAAGGTTGCTCCGCAATAAATCGCCGTGCAAATAGCCGCAAGGGCATTGAGCACGTTGTGGTCACCGGGGACACTCAATTCAACTCTACCCAACTTTTCGCCCTTATGATAAACATCAAAGCAAGGGAAAGCACCGTTTTTCCAGTCAATGTTTTTAGCGGCATAGTCACAACTGTCGGTTTTACCGAATGAAATCATTGTTTTGCCTTCAACACCTGCAATGCTATCAATGGTGTTTTTGTCATCGCCGTTATAAATAACGCACTTTGACATATCTGCAAACTTTCTGAAAGATGCTTCAAGATTTTCGAGGGTCTTGAAGTATTCCATATGGTCGCGGTCAACATTGAGTATTACGCTTACATCAGGACTTAAATCAAGGAATGTGTCCTTATATTCACAAGCCTCACAAACGAGAATGTCGCTTTTACCAACTCTGCCGTTTGTGCCAGTAAGGGGGAGCTTACCGCCGATTACCGCAGAGGGGTCAAAATTATTGTCAATAAGTATATGGGTGAGCATTGAGGTAACGGTTGTTTTACCATGAGTGCCGCAAACACCGATACAATTATCGTATTTCTTGGTGAAATATCCGAAAAGCTTGCTTCTTTCAAAGGTGGGAATACCCTTTTCTTTCGCTGCAACAAGCTCAGGGTTATCTGGAAGAAGTGCAGCGGTGTAAACAACCATATCCGCACCGTCAACATTCTCTGCCTTTTGACCCATTGTAACGGGAATACCAAGGGAGCGAATGCGTTTTAAAGTGTCGGATTCATTATTGTCCGAGCCTGTAAGGTTGTGGCCCTGAGAATGTAAAATCTCTGCAAGGGGACACATACCGCTACCGCCTATACCGATAAAATGAATTCGCTTTGCGGTATTTATAACTTGCTCTATGTTCATGAAAAGATTCCTTTCATAATAGATATTAATGTGCTTTATAGAATTATACTCTACTTTTTCGTAAAAATAAACCCCTGTAGGATAATTAGTTAAATTAGTTCGAAAATACGCGATTTTTCTAAACTTTTTCTTAATGCCGTACCAATAATACCACAGGAAATTACCTCACCTATACACACTGTTAAAAGTATAAACCAATAAGCATCCCGAACACCATAAACTAATATGAGAACAGGGGGTACTATAAGTGTATTTGCAATAATAGGGGGCAAGGTTGCAAGGATTTTGTGATTTCTTAGAAGATATGTAAAAACAGCACCAAGAAGTGTTGCAATACTACCGAAGATAATATCCCACAAAGCACAACCTGTAAGAATGTTTGAAATAAGGCATCCTATAAATAAACCTAGAATAGCTGCAGGGGTAAATATGGGAAGTATAGTAAGGGCTTCCGAAAACCTTACCTGAATCACACCGCTTGAAAGACCCAGTGCGGAGGCGAGGTAGGTAAGTACTACGTAAAGTGCCGCAACAATAGCGCCAACGGCAAAGTTAATCAACTTTTTTCTGCTTTTCATTTTTATCACTCCATAGTTTTGATTTGAACCGCGGGAATAGATGATTCCTCGGTTCTGTGAGGATGGTTTCGAACTCACATTTTATATAAAAATCTCTGTTCACTTTCGTGAAAAAGAGATAATCATATTTTCTTGAAAAATATTGAAGGGTAGTATATTATATTACTGTAACCTTCTTTAAGAAAGGATGAAAATTTATGATAAACGTTACAATCTGGAACGAGGGCAGACACGAAAAAGAAAGCGAGAGCATTGCTAAAGTCTACCCCAAGGGCATACATAATTGTATTGCAGACTTTTTAAAGACCGATGAGGAACTTTTTATAAGAACCGCAACTCTTGATGACCCCGACAATGGACTTCCCGAGGATGTTCTTGAAAGCACCGACGTGCTTTTATGGTGGGGTCATATGGCTCATGAATGTGTACCCGATGAACTTGTGGAAAGAGTTCACAACCGTGTTATGCGCGGTATGGGCTTTATTGCCTTGCATTCCGCTCATTTTTCAAAGCCTTTTATTAAACTTATGGGCACAACATGTTCACTTAAATGGCGTGATGGCGATAGAGAAAGATTATGGTGTATAAATCCCTCTCACCCCATAGCCAAAGGTGTTCCCGAGAGTTTCGATATTCCTGTTGAGGAAATGTATGGTGAACGTTTCGATATTCCGGCACCTGATGAATCAGTTTTTATTGCATGGTTCAAGGGTGGCGAAGTATTCAGAGCAGGTAACTGCTGGTATAAGGGACTTGGTAAAGTCTTTTACTTCCAACCCGGACACGAGGAAAACCCCACATACTACATTCCTGAAATTCAGAAAATTATTACTAATGCCGTTCATTGGGCTGCTCCTGCTAAGGTTGTTGATAAAATAGAATGTCCCTGGGTTGAATCTCCCGAAGAAAACTACAACGGACCCAATAAATAATTATACCACTATAAATCATTATTATCAATAAAAAACAGGTGAATGATATGATTAAATTTTTATTTCAGGGCGATTCTATAACTGATGCAGATCGTCGTCGTGAAAATGACCAGAATTACGGCTACGGTTATCCTAATCTTTTTGCCGCAGAGGTTCTTAAAAATAAGCCTTATGAATTTGATTTTGTGAACCGCGGTATCAGCGGTGACAAAATTGTGGATGTTTACGCTAGAATCAAGATGGATATTATTAATCTTAAGCCCGATTATATGTCCATGCTTATCGGCGTAAATGATGTCTGGCACGAGCTTAACGAGGCAAACGGTGTTGCAGAAGAAAAATTTGAGAAAGTATATGATATGCTTATTTCAGAAATACTTGAAGCATTACCGAATCTTAAAATAATTCTTCTTGAACCCTTTGTTCTTAAGGGTTGCGGTACCGAGCGTTATTACGATGTTTTCCGTGAGGAAGTAATTAAGCGTGCCGAGGCAGTAAAAAGGATTGCCGATAAATATAATCTTAAGTTTGTACCCTTACAGGCAAAGTTTGATGAGGCCGCACAGGGCGGAAACGACACTTACTGGCTTGCAGACGGTGTTCATCCAACTTCTGCAGGACATTGCCTTATTAAAGACGAATTAATGAAAGCATTTAATGAATAAAAGTTATGGTCTGTTACTCTTTATTTAAAGTGTAACAGACCATTTGTTATATTGTTATAATTCCGCCTGAGTTTTCGGGCTCCGCTATTTTTAATAAGTAGTCGCGGTTTTCTAAAGCTCCTATATCAAGAAGTTTTGCCGTTGAGGTATCGTGGGCAAGTTTTGGGGTGTTATTATCCTGGCTTAAGTGAGCAAGAACAATATGGGTGGTACCTTTGTTTACAAGTGCCGTAAGAGCATCTGCACAGGCATTATTTGAAAGATGACCTATATCAGAAAGAATACGCTTTTGCAAAGTGTAGGGGTAAGGACCGCTACGAAGCATTGCCACATCGTGGTTTGATTCAATGTAAACCAATTTACTCCCTGTTACGGAACTTAAAATTTCCGATGAAACAAAACCTGTATCTGTAGCAATTGCGGCTTTTGTAATGCCGTCGCAGCCTGTTATTACGTAACCTCTGCCGTCGGCACAGTCGTGGGAGGTTTTAAAGGGTTTTATATTAAGTCCGGCAATGCATATATTATCCGTATTTATACTGATATCAACGTGCTTTGTGTTAAGTACGCCCTTGTTTTTTAAGGCTAAAATAGTACCTGCGGAAGCGTACACGGGTATATTATGCCTTGCGGCAAAAACACTAAGACCATTGGTATGATCTGTGTGCTCGTGAGTAAGAAAAATACCCTTGATATTACTGATGTCAATATTATGATTTTTTAACATCAGTTCGGTTTGTTTGGCACTTCTGCCTACATCTACAAGAATACCGCCATCACGGTCTGCTATGTAAACAGAATTGCCGCTGCTTGAAGAAAACAGCGGACAAAATCTAAGCATATTTAATTATTCCTCGTCAAATTTTACTCGGGCAATGTCAGCGCCTACACCTGTAAGCTTTTCGATAAGTTTTTCATAACCTCTGTCGATAAGCTTGATATTACCAACGGTTGTTTCGCCTTCTGCCATAAGACCTGCGATAACCATTGCGGCACCTGCTCTTAAGTCATCGGCTTCAACGGGTGCGCCGTTAAGGTGTTCAACACCTGTAATCAAAGCGGTGTCACCGTTTACGATGATATTGGCACCCATTCGTCTTAACTGGTCGATGTATTTGAAGCGGTTGTCCCATACGTCCTCAACAACTGTGCTTGTACCGTTGCAGGTGCAAAGGAGTGTAGCAAACTGGGGTTGCATATCTGTGGGGAAACCGGGGTGGGGGCTTGTCTTGACTCTGCAAGCCTTACAACGTCTGCCTTCGGAAATGATTCTTACACTTTCGTCGCCCTCGATTACAGTAACACCGCAATCTTCGATTTTATTGGTGATTGATTCAAGGTGTTTGGGGATAACGTTATTGATTGTAACGTCACCGCCTGTTGCGGCAACGGCTACCATATAAGTACCTGCCTCAATCTGGTCGGGGATAATTGAATAAGTGCAACCGTGCATTTTTTCAACACCGCGGATTTTAATAACCTCAGTACCTGCACCACGGATATCCGCACCCATGGAGTTAAGGAAGTTAGCAAGGTCAACGATATGGGGTTCTCTTGCGGCATTTTCAATAACTGTAAGACCCTTAGCCTTAACCGCTGCGAGCATTACATTCATTGTTGAACCAACGGAAACAACGTCAAGGTAAATTGATGAACCGTAAAGCTCCTGAGCCTCGGCACAAACAACGGCCTTTTCAGTGCTTACATTTGCACCTAAAGCTTCGAAACCTTTGATGTGCTGGTCAATGGGTCGAAGACCGAAATAGCAACCACCGGGTAACGCAACACAAGCGGATTTGAATTCGCTTAAAAGCACACCGAGAAGATAGTATGACGCACGTAATTTACGGGTCATCTCGTCGGGGATGGGACGGGGTTCGATATTGGTTGAATCTATAAGTAAAACGCCGTCCTCGGGTTTTGTAACCTTAGCACCGAGGAATTCAAGAATTTTAACCATTGTATTAACGTCGCTAATATTGGGGACGTTTTCAATACGGCATTCTTCCCTTGCGAATAAAGCCGCAGGGATTATGGCAAGTGCCGCATTCTTTGCGCCACTTATGTTTATTTCACCGTTCAGCTTGTTTCCGCCGTGAATAACAAATTTTTCCACAAACTGCACTCCTTTTAATTAATCTTATGAAAAAGTTGAAAAATCAACATAACATTCCAACATAGTATTACACATTACATAGTATAACACCTTTAAGATAAAAAAGGAAGTGTTATTTATAATATTGAGTGGAGTTTTTATTAAAAAAATGACAAATTATTTTGTTAGCAATATACAAAACAAAAGTACTTACAAAGCTTATTTTACATAAAGCATTTTGTAGTAGTTGGGGTAAGCATTGAAAAACTGTGCAAGGGTTGTTCTTGTATTTGAACCCGGGTCATTGATAGTAAATGATGCATTTGTGAGGTTTGTCGTGGCAACCACACCCGTAACAAAAACGTAAATCTGACTGCCGTTTGATTTTTTGGCGCCTACAATAACAGGTTTACCTGATTGTAAAGCGTCGTAAATTTTTTGAAGATATCCACTTGATGAGGTCACTACGGTATAATTTGTGGGCCAATAAACTGCACCGCCCGAAGTGTAGCTTAACTTTTTAGCCATCTGATGAGGGTAAATGGTTGTTCCTGTTCGGTAACTTTCCGTCATAGCAAGAGCCGTTGTGGCACAACCTATTTTGCCTATTGACTGACCTGAAGAACCAAGAGTAACGTTTGCCCAACGTGAGTCGGTTTGTTTGTAATCGGGTACGTTAAGTTTTATTTCTTTGTATTTGGTTGCGGTAGTTGATGGTGTAGCAAGATATTTGGTGTGAACATATCCGATTTTATTACCCTTGTAAATGATCTTTGCGAAATTATTATCCGCAGTTGAAAGTATGGTTGCATAGCGACCGCTTTCGATATAGTCTTTAATAGTGTGGCTTGTGGAAGCACCGCTACGCACGTTCAAACGACCGCTTGTGGTTTTTACCTGTCGCACCTTGGTTGATACCTGAGTAATATAGTCTGCGTGGCAATAACCGTAGGAATTTTCACCGTAGCGAACATACCAGAAGCTACCGCTTTTTGAAATAAGCGTTATATAAGCGTTACGTTTAAGCGTAGTTTTTACACTTGCTTTTGTGCTAGGTGAACTTCGCACGTTAAGGGAAGTGGAAGAAGTAGTTGCCCGACCTGCACCTACGGGTTTTGTTGTTGCCTTTACTTTCGGCAACGACGTAAAAAGGCTCACGCTTAAAAGAATTGCGAGAGCAAATGATAAGAATTTTTTCAAAAAAATCACCTCGTATGTAAAAGCATATCATACGGGGTGATAGATTTCATTGTATAAATTATGGGAATTATACGTTCTGTTCAATTAGTTCAAGGGCGATTTGCTGAAGTTGTTCAACTGATTCAATAAGACCTATTCTTGCTCGGTAGTTGGCGGCTCCGTGGAGTCCCTTTGTGTACCAGGCGGCGTGTTTTCGCGCTTCGCGGATGCCTACGCGCTCACCCTTATATTCGCATATTTTTTCAATATGCTTTAACATTACGTGCATTTTCTGTGTTACAGAGGGCTCGGGTAAAATTACCTCATGGTTAAGGTAAGCGTTAATTTCCTGAAATACCCAAGGGCGACCAAGAGCACCTCTGCCAACCATTACCATATCGCAACCCGTTTCCTCCATCATTTTTGCGGCGGATTTTCCGTCAATAATGTCACCATTACCGATTACGGGGATGCTTACAGCTTCCTTAACAAGGCGGATAATGTCAATGTTAACAGGGGGGGCGTACATCTGCACCTTGGTTCTGCCGTGGACGGTTATGGCGGCGGCACCTGCGGCTTCGCAACGTTTGGCAAGTTCAACGGCGTTTATATTCGAGTCATCCCAACCTGAACGCATTTTAACAGTAACAGGAACATTTACCGCTTTCACAACTGCTTCAACAATTTTAGCGGAATTAACAGGGTCCTTCATAAGTAATGCACCGCCACCGGAGGATGCAACCTTAGGGGCGGGGCAACCCATATTTATGTCAATAAAGTCGGGGGAGTATTCAAGTGCCTTTTGGGCGGCAATCGCCATAGTTTCGGGGGAGTTGCCGAAAATCTGTGACCCTGCGGGTCTTTCGGTTTCGCTTATGTATAAAAGTTCCGCACTTTTTTTATCACCAAGACTTATGCCCTTGGCACTTGCCATTTCGCACACGGTGTATGCCGCACCATATCCTCGGCAAAGTTCACGGAAAGCACGGTCTGCAACACCTGCCATGGGGGCAAGTGAGGCTTTGTCGTTTATAATAAGATTCCCGATTTTCATTATAAAAAATACTCCTGCAAAACTGTAATTTTTTCTCTGTAAAGAATACCACGAAACAGGGGACAATTCAAGTAAAATGGCTTAATAATATATTATAAACATGCTTTTAAGAGGAAAATATTGGTTTTTATAGTAATAAATCAGTAAGTTTAACAGTTTTTTTGCGTGATGTTTGTTAAAAGTGATAATATGAATTTCTGAATAAGTGTGTTATAATTCAAGGGTAAAAGTATACTTTTTAATTTGGAGGAATACACTATGAAGAAATACTTCAAAAAATCCTTAGCTGTGTTCATGGCAATGTTAATGCTCCTCTCCGTTGTGGGCGTTTCTGCTATGGCTGCCGCATACAAAGTTGAGTTCTTACCCGGTCGTTTTGCTACCGGTACAGGTCCCGATCCCATTACTGCTGAGAAGAATACTGTTATCACACTTCCCGGTGCTTCATTCGAGCGTGAGGGTTATGTTCAGGCAGGTTGGTCAACAGCTGCGGCAGGTTCAAAAAAGAACTACGACCTTGGTGGCAGTTTCAAAGTAACAAAAAACCAGAAATTATATCCCTATTGGGAAGAAGTTAAATGCGTAGTAACCTTTGCTCCCGGTGAGTTTGGCGTTGGCGCAGCTGAAACAGCTGATGTTGCTCAGGGCAAAACTACAAAATTCCCCGGTGAAATTTTCACTCGTGACGGCTATGTTCAGATTGGTTGGTCATCAGTTGACGGTGGTGCACTTGAGTTCGGTTTAACAGATACAACACCTGCAGTTTACGGTGACATTGCATACTACCCCGTATGGGAAAAATGCATTTACTCCGTTGAAACAGACATTACAAGCGTAACTTTCGGTAACGTTTGTGAAGACTACGCAACACCTGCTGCTCAGTATATTTCTATTACAAACACAGGTAACGCTACTATCAAGTACACATTACCCGCATCTGCAGGCTTCAATTTCACAGTTGTAAGCGGTAATCTTAAACTTGACGCAGGTCAGTCACTTAAGCTTTCAGTTCAGCCCAAGGCAGGTCTTAGTGTTGCTAACTACACAGGTGACTTCCTTTTAAATGCTGACCACGATGAAGCAGACGTTACTATAAACGCTTTCTTTATTGTTAACGCGCATAGTTTTGACAGATATACTTCTGACAACAATGCTACTTACGAAGCAGACGGTACAAAGAGTGCTGTATGTTCAAACGGTTGCGGTATGTCAGATACAGTTATTGACCTTGGTAGTATGAAGATTTACTCAGCAGACAATAACGATGTTGATGGTCTTCTTAAAGAGTATCTCTACCACAAAACAGTTCGTGCAACTGTATTCGGTAGCGGTATGGATAACATCCAGGAAGATGGTTCAATTGCTCCCGGTACAAAGAGATATCGTCCTGTTTCATGGTATGTAAACGATGAATTCAATGGTGAATTCAAGGATGATAACTACGATATTAACTTCGTACACACTTCATTCGGTGCATATACTCTCAAAGTTAAATACGTTGAAGAAGTTTATGCTTGCGACAACCACATGGATGAACCCATATACTTGTGCGAAGATTGTGGTGAGATTACAGGTGCTACCTGTGAGTTCTGCGGTGCAGAAACACTCGCTGTTGTTTGTGACCTTTGTGAAGACCCCTATTGCGGTAACGTATTCTACGAAGATGAAAGCGAAAAAACATTCGGTTGGGTTGCAACAGGTGAAGAAGATGAAAAATCTTTCGACTACTACGTAGGTCCCTCTGAAAAGGAAGAACAGGAAGTAATCAGACCCAATACAATTACATCCATTATCTTCGGTCTTTTCGCAAAACTTGCTGAGTTGTTAGGCGGTTTATTTGGATTTTAATTGAATAATCTTTTATGCAGACGGTGTTATGCCGTCTGTTTTTTTGTATTGCAACAAATAATATTTGTGATATAATTTGTTTATGTGAATAACGGCAGGTGATACTATGTCAAAAATTATAGTAGCGGGTGGCGGTCATGGTGGTATTGCCGCTGCGGCACTTATGGCAAAAAACGGACTCGATGTTACTGTTTACGAAAAAAACAGTGTGGATAATATGGGTTACGATTGGACTGATATTTTTGCCCCTGATTCATTGGAATTAATCGGCTTGGGATTACCCGACGAGGATTTGTTCGAATATAAAACCGATATGACGTTTTATTCAACAAATGAGAAAATTGCTATAAATCAGGATGTACCGCCCGATGAACTTGAAATAAAAATGGAGCGAAGGGATATTTATAAATACATTATAGATTATGCTCTTGAGTGCGGTGTTAAATTTGAATATGACCACACAATAAAAGCCCCAATCATTAAAGATGCACGTGTTGTGGGTATTAAAACTGATAAAGGCGATATTTATGGCGATTTAATAATAGATGCCTGTGGTTGTGAGTCACCCGTAAGAAGGGGTTTACCAAAGAATTGGCACATTCAGAACCACACACGAAAAAATGAAAAGTTCTATGTTTACAGAGCTTTCTATAATAAGAATGATGGCGCACTTGCCGACGATAAATATAAGGTCTGTCTTTTGCCTGAGGGTATAACGGGTATTGGTTGGGTAGCAAGTGAGGATGAATATACAGATTTGCTTATCGGCAGATTCGAGCGTTTTGATATTGATGAAGCTAACCGTACCGCAGAGGTTTTCAGACAGAAAAATCCCACCCTTGGCACCGAGGTAGTGCGTGGCGGTCAGTTTGTAGAAATACCTGTTCGTCAACCATTGTCGGTTATGGTGTGTGATGGTTACGCCGCAATAGGTGACAGCGCCTTTATGACAGTACCAATAATAGGTTCGGGTATTGCAAACTCTTTCAGGGCGGCAAAAATTCTTGCAGAAACGGTTATTGCGGATAAAACAGGTGAATTTACAGGGGAAACCTTATGGAATTATCAGTATAATTTCTATAAAAAATTAGGTTCGGGCTTAGCCCCATTAGCAGTAGTAAAACTCCTTTTAACCAAACTTAACCCTATGCAGTTGGATTACATTTTTGAAAAGGGTATTCTTACCTCAAAGGAAATGACAATTACCGCAAAAAGCACAAGCTTTACGGATTTCTTCCATATTTCGCCTGATTTACCCATGCGGGGTATAGCTATAATTAAAGATAAGGATTTACTTACAAAGATGCTATGGGCGGGTAAAACTATGGCGGAGGTTGTAACAACCTGTGCTAAAATACCGAGGAAATACGAAAAGGCAAAAGTTCTTTCTTGGGCATGGAAATACGACCAAATATTCAGATAATAAGAAAACCTCTCAGATTTAGTTCTGAGAGGTTACTTTTTTATTCGGGGAGTTTACAAACGTCAATCCATTGTTTGTAATTTGAATATTTCTCCAATTCTTCGGGGGTTAATTCTATAGCACTGTTACTACTGCCGCAAGCGGGAAAAACGGTTTCAAATCGCTTTATGCATTCATCAAGGTACACAGTAACCCCTTCATTTATAGCAAAGGGGCAAACACCACCTACTGCGTGACCGATTTTTTCCTCCACCTCGTCAAAGGATAACATTTTTGCCTTTGCACCGAAAAAGGTTTTGTATTTTTTATTGTCAATTTTAGCATCACCTGCGGTGACAATAAGAATAGGGGAGTCATTGACAGAAAATGAAAGGGTCTTTGCAATTCTGCATCCTTCGGTGTTAAGTGCCTTAGCTGCCAGCTCAACAGTTGCACTGGAAACAGGAAACTCCATAACCTTATCATCTATATTATATTGCTTGAAATATTCTTTAACTTTTTCAATGGACATAACGTTCCTCCAACAATATGATGAGAATATAATAGCAGATTTTATTGAAATATTCAATTACGAAAACTTAATTATTGATTAGCATAGCGACTTCAATACTCAAACAAAAAAATAATAGTCCAACCGGAAGGTTGAACTATCATTTTGGTGGAGATGATGGGAGTCGATGGGCTCTGCCCATCGTTCGCTTTGCGAACAC
>JAZRFO010000101.1:0-17206 GCA_045643685.1 Acutalibacteraceae bacterium | reverse complement strand
TCCTTGGCTTTTTCAACCGTGTATTTATAAATACCATTAGCACCCTGAGTTTTTAAAAGGCGTAACTCCTTAACATCTCTGGAAACCGTTGCCTGAGTAACGTCGCAACCCTTTTCCTTAAGCATTGCAAGAAGTTCCTCCTGTGTGCCGATATCGTACTGTTCAATTAAATCAAGTATAAGCTTATGTCTTTTTTTTTTCATTTCTATCCACTCTTAACCCGAAATTTTTTTATTCAAAACATCAATAAAAGTATCTTCTTTTATTTTTATAAACGAAACATAATCCTCTGAGCGTTCAACTGTTACAACAGCTTCGGCGGGAATAACCACCGCCGCCTGACCATCACAGGAAAGAATTGCCTCACCACTGTTATCATGCAAAAGTTGCAGTTTTGAATCGCCGCCCAAAACTATTGAGCGGGAGAAAACACTATGAGGACAAACAGGAGTAACAAGAATACTCTCAACCGAGGGTTGAACAACGGGTCCACCTGCTGATAACGAGTAAGCTGTAGACCCTGTAGGTGTCGCCACAATAGCACCATCCGCAGGAAAATCTATCAATGGAGCATTGTTACAATATACGGAAATATTCATAATTCTGATGTTACCGCTTCTTGACACAACTGCATCATTAACACAATTTGAATGATATAATATTTTTCCGCCTTTGTCAACGATGTTGACGCTGAGCATCATTCTTTTTTCAGTAATATAATTACCTTCGGTTACATTACTGAGTAAATACAACTCATCTGCTTCAAGACAGGCAAGATAAGCCAGTTTACCCGCATTCACACATATTATGGGTTTACGGTTATTTACCGCAATTTTTGCGGCATTAATAAACGTACCGTCACCGCCCACGGCAATGACCATATCACTTTCGGAAATACTCTCGCACCCTTTTGAATAAGTAACGCCGTCACGTTTGCCAAAACTACTTTTCATTTCCTCAGAAAGAACGGCAACGCACCCTAACTCGTTAATTTTATCCAGTAGTTTGGATGTAACGGCAAAGGTATTCGCCCTTGTCATATTGGGGATAACGTAAAATTTCATACTATCACCTGTTATTTATCAAGAACTCGGTGGGAACGCTCAACAAGTTCCGTAGCAGTATCAATAACCTCGCTTGAGTCCTGAGGTTCATCGCATTTTTCAAGATACATAAGGTACTCAATATTACCCTCGGGGCCTTTTACGGGTGAATGTTCAAGACCAAGAACCTTAAAGCACTGTGTGTCTGCGAATTCTGTAATAGTTCTTATAACATTTTCGTGTACCTGAGGATCTCTTACTACACCTTTTTTACCTACGTTTTCACGACCTGCTTCAAACTGAGGTTTAATAAGGCAAACCGCCTGTCCGCCGTCTTTGAGCAAGGTATACATTACAGGTAAAATCAGTTTAAGGGAAATAAATGATACATCCACTGAAGCAAAATCAATTTCCTCGGGTATCAACTCGTGAGTTACATAACGGAAATTGGTTCTTTCGAGGTTTACAACCCTTTCATCACTGCGGAGTTTCCAAGCTAACTGACCGTACCCAACATCTATGGCGTAAACTTTTTTCGCACCATTTTGTAACATACAATCGGTAAAACCACCTGTGGAGGCACCGATATCCATACAAACGCAATTATCAAGGGTTATAGGAAAACTCTCCATAGCCTTTTCCAGCTTAAGACCGCCGCGACTGACATATTTCAGGGTGCTACCGCGCACTTCAATAGTATCATCGGGCTTAATATCCCTACCTGCTTTTATTTCCTTCTGGTCATTAACATAGACTATGCCCGACATAATAAGGGCCTTTGCTTTTTCGCGACTTTCCGCAAAACCTTGTTCAAACAAAACTATATCGAGTCTTTTTTTATCGCTCATAAGGACTCCTTAATGATGGTATACATACCATCACAATCAAGGTTGTATTTTTTAAGAATACTGTTTATCTTACCCTGACCCACAAAACAATCGGGAAATGCAGTAAGATTAAACTCGGGTTTAAGGTTATTTTCAAGAACAACACTACCGAAGCTTTCGCCAACACCGCCGCTTCGTACACCCTCTTCAAAGAAGAAGATTTTTTTAACATCCCTCAGAACCTCTACCGCTTCTTCAGGAATAGGAACAATAACATTAAGTTTTATAACCTTTACTTTTATACCTTCAGATTTGAATTTTTCATAAGTTTTATAGGCTTCACTGAAAATTCTACCATAAGTTACAATGGCAATTTCTGCATCTTCGTCACCGAAAACATCAAAAGCCTTGCCACTACAAGTATAACCCTTGGGCATATAAGGCTCTGCACCCCTCGGATATCTTATAACACTCGGTCCTTCGCTATGATAAATTGCATTAACGAATGCGTTGTTAAGATCCACATAATATGAGGGTGAATAAACGGTTATATTAGGAATACCATTAAAGAATGCTGTATCATAAATACCATTATGGGTTTCACCGTCGTCACCAACGATACCTGCACGGTCAACGGCAATAATCATCTTTGTGTTCTGTAAAGCGCAATCGTGCATAAGTTGGTCATAACAACGCTGTAAAAAGGTCGAATAAACAACAAAAACAGGTACCATATTACCCTTTGCAAGACCTAAAGCAAAGGGAACTGCGTGTTCCTCGGCAATACCAACATCATAAAATCTGTCGGGATAAACGTCTGAAAAACGCTTAAGTCCGGTTCCTAAGGACATTGCGGCAGTAATGGCACATATACGCTTGTCCTTAGCCGCCTGATTGAAAAGGAATTCGCCGAATTTTTCAGAGAAATTGTTTTTGGACTGAGGAAGTTCGCCCTCTTCAACATCAAAGGGAGGAACACCATGGAATGCAGAAGGATTAACCTCCGCAGGTGAATAACCCTTGCCCTTGATTGTATTAACATGAACAAGAACAGGTCCGTTAATAATCTTAGCACCTTCAAAAGCATTGCATAACTGACCTATGTTATGACCGTCAATAGGACCCATATATGTAACGCCGAAATCTTCAAAGAAGTTGCTCTGATACATAGCGTTTTTAACGTTTGTTTTTAATTTAAAGAATTTATTTGCAAGGGGTTTACCTACAAGGGGAATTTTAGATACAGCCTTTTCAGCGAAAGCCTTAAGCCTGTAATAACCGGTACGTGAACGCATTGCTGCAAGACGTTTAGCAAGATTACCAACGTTTTTGGAAATAGACATACCATTATCATTGAGAACAATAATAAGTCTTGCGTCTTTCATACGTCCTGCGTTATTTATAGCCTCATAAATAAGACCGCCCGTAAGAGCACCATCACCTAAAACCGCAACGGCATAATTCTTTTTACCACTTACTTTATTAGCCGCGGCAATACCCAAAGCGGTAGAAATAGAAACACTACTGTGACCGCTATAAACTATATCGTGCTCACTTTCGTTAGGACGAGAGAAGCCCGATATTCCCCCTTCAGTTCTAAGTGTACCGAAGTTCTCGTATCTGCCTGTTAAAAGTTTATGAGTATAAACCTGATGACCCACGTCCCATATAATTTTATCGTCAGGTGAATTAAAAACCTTATGAAGAGCAATAGTCAACTCAACCGCACCAAGGTTTGACGCAAGATGTCCACCTGTTTTAGATACGGTTGAAATGATAGTATCCCTTACCTCGTCTGCAAGATTAAGGGTTTCTTCATAATTAAGTTTTTTTACATCACCGGGTGATTTTAAATTTTCAAGAATCTTATGTTCCATATCAATTCTCTCTATCAGCAAGGTATTTTGCGTATTCTTTCAACGCATCATTATTTACAAAAACATCCAAAGCACTCATTGCTTCATCTGTAAGTTTATCCACAAGTTTCTGACACTCTTCAACACCAAGAAGTGTCACATAGGTTGATTTGCCATTCTGTGCATCACTACCTGCCATTTTACCCAGTTTTTCAAGGGTGCTTGTAACATCAAGGATATCGTCCTTAATTTGGAAAGCAAGTCCGATTTTCTGTGCAAATTCGGATGCGGCATTAACCTTTTCCTCATCCGCTCCTGCAACAAGACATCCCATAACACAGGCCGATTCTATCAACGCACCTGTTTTGAGGTTATCCATAAGCTTAAGATTTTCAAAATCTGCATCGCTATTGTTTTCGTTCTGTAAATCTATAACCTGACCGCCAATCATACCATGGCTACCCGCAAGGTGTGAAAGTGTTGAAATTGCATTAACTGCAATCTCCGCACTGTAAAGCCCTTCTTTGTAACAATCTGTTATTCTTTCAAAAGCGGCAGTAAGAAGACCATCACCTGCAAGAAGTGCGAAAGCCTCACCATAAACCTTATGGTTTGAGGGTTTTCCACGACGGAAATCATCATTATCCATACAGGGTAAATCATCGTGAATCAATGAATATGTGTGAATATATTCAACTGCATCCGCTAAAGGCAATGCCTTTTTCACATCGCCGCCACAAGCATCACAGAAAAGGAGTGTAAGCAAAGGTCTTACCCTTTTACCTCCATTTTCAACACTGTAACGCATTGAGTCAAATATAACCTTGTATTCATCCCGATACACATCAAGGTATTTATACAAATCCTCGTTAATTAATTCTGCAAACAATTTGATTTTATTGTGCATCTCTCTCACCATTATCCAAAAGTTTTGTTATTTTTTGCTCAGCATCATCAAGATATTTACTGCAGGATGATATAAGTGCTGTACCTTCTGAAAAAAGTTCCAATGTCTTTTCAAGAGGTTGTCCGCCCTCCTCAAGAAGAGCAACTATTTCTTCAAGTCTTTTTAAAGACTGTTCGTAACTGTGTTCCATTTTCAACCCTCATTTATCTTTAAAACTTTAGCGGTAATGCTACCGTCGGAAATTCTCACAAAAATCTCATCATTAACTAAAACATCTGCCGTAGATTTAACTATTTTACTCTTGTTTTCCACTAAGGAATAGCCTCTTGAAACTACACTCAAGGGACTTAGAGCATCCAACTTACCCGCTAAAGCACCAATTTTGTTTTTATTATCATTAACAATATTTGTAGTAAGGTTTTCAAGGCGCTCGCTGATGTAAAGTAAATCTTTTCGATTCTCGTTTATTCTTGTGATGGGGTTTCGCATCACTTCTTTTTGCTCAATGCCACGAAGATTTGAACGTTCATTACTGATTCTGTTTTTCACAAGACCAAAAAGGTGTTGTTTACAAGAAAGCAAGTCCCCTTTTAATTCCATTTTATCCGGAACAGCCAATTCTGCCGCGGCAGAAGGTGTAGGGGCGCGCAAATCCGAAACAAAATCACAGATTGTATAGTCTGTTTCATGACCCACTGCGGAAATCACAGGTATTTTTGATTCAAAAACTGCTCTTGCAACAATCTCCTCATTAAATGCCCATAAATCCTCTATGGAACCACCGCCCCTGCCTACAATAAGCACGTCTGCGGCGTTGAGTTTATTAAATGTCCTTATTGCATCAGCAATATCACGTGCGGCTCCGTCACCCTGAACCTTGGTAGGTCTGAGAACAACCTCTGCAGACGGAAAACGTCTGGAAAGGACATTAAAAATATCCTGAACCGCAGCACCTGTTTCAGAGGTCACCACACCTATTTTCTGAGGAAAACGAGGTATGGGCTTTTTATACACAGTAGAAAAAAGACCTTCTGCTTCCAGTTTCTTTTTCAACTGTTCAAACGCAATGCTCAAAGCACCTACACCATCAGGTTGCATATCACTTATATAAAACTGATACGAACCATCTCGCGGAAAAAGTGAAATTGTACCAAAAGCAAGTATTTTCATACCATTTTCCGGCAAAAAGCGAAGTTTTGATGCATTTCCCGCAAACATAACAGCTTTTACCGAGGCTTTTTCATCTTTTAACGTAAGATACAAATGGCCACTGTAGTGGGCTTTGAAATTGGAAATTTCGCCTGTAACAAAAATATATTTTAAGTTTTCATCATTATCCAGAAGCTGTTTTACGTAATTGTTAAGGTCATTAACACTGTAAACAGTTGGAGTGGGTGTTATCATAATTCACCTCTTAAATGACTTAAATATGCCACACCTGCAGCATTATCACAAGAAAATTCAGGCTCGGCAAAAAATGCCTCATAACGTGATGTTATAATATCTTTTATTATTTTATCGGACATTACTCCACCTGCATAAATTATGGGAAGTTCGCCGTAATTTTTAAATGCGTGATACGTCATTTCGGTAACCGCATCTGCAATATAACTCAATAAAAATTTAGCGGTATCTTCAGGTGTTTCTCCCTTTTCGAGCATTTTCAAACATTTATTTTCAAGACCTGAAAGTGAACAAAATCCGTCCTGAAGTTTAATTTTATTTTTAAAAGTTTTTTCGGATTTCTCCGCTAATTTTTCCAACCCCACACCGGCAGGAAAAGGAATACCCATTTTAACACCTATCCGGTCAACTGCCTGTCCTGCCTTTAAATCCGAAGAAGATGCCAATGGTGAAACTTTAAATACAGTTTCATTGTCGGGTTCACATAAAACTAAATCAGTTGTACCACCGGAAACGTGAAAAGCAAGAAACCTGCCTTGCAATAAATCTGTTTTATTTGCAGAACATAAAGCTGCAGCAATATGACCTTGTTGGTGAGAAAATCTGTGCATCGGAACACCTAATGCGGTGCTCACGCAACGGGCGGCACCCTCCCCAACAAGAAAACAAGGCATATACGACCCCTGCTGAGTTGTAGGAGTAACGGAAACACCTACAGAATGTATTTCGTTACCTGTTTTTTCAAGAAGTTCACTTAACAACTCGGGGTAAGCCTTTGTGTGGTGAAAAACCGCATCACTCTGTCGAATGCCCCTTTCCCCTTCTTTTACGGGCAAAAGGCGTTTATTCTGCACAAAATCAACACCATTATAAAATGCAACGGATGTTGTGTAATTACTTGTGTCAAAACCAAGTGAATTCATATTATAAACCTTTTACAACTGCACCTAAAACACCATTCACATAGGATGCATCTTCGGTTGTACCATATTTTTTAACAAGTTCAACCGCTTCATTTACGGTAACACCCGCAGGTACTTCGTCGACAAATTTAATTTCACTTACAGCAAGACGTAAAACTGCGAGGGAAACCTTAGGCAAACGTTGGATTGTCCAACCGCGCAAATTTTCGGTAATTATATCATCAATCGCCGTTGAATTCTCCTCGGCAAATCCGAGTAAAATCTTGGCGAAATTATTAATTTTAATTAAATCTGCCTCCTGTGCAGTTTCAACAATTTCATTGATTGTTAAATCTTCGCAAAAAGATTTTTCAAAAAGAACAAAAAATGCTTGTTCCCTTGCTTCGCTCCTGGTCATATAAATCTCCTCACAATCATACCGTAATTTCAGAATAGTATTACCCACTCTAATTATCAATTCATTATAACATACTACTATACATTAATCAAGTTATAAAAAAGAGGAAGAACAAGTTTTTAACCTGTTCTTCCTGAGATTTTTATTGATATAAAAGGGAATTAATAGATGAAGTTGTAGTATTCGGATGTTTCAGTAACAGTACCTGCACCGGGAAGAATACCCATCTGAACATCAGCAACATAAGTGGTGGTCTGTGTCATAGAAACGATGTCACCTGTTGCAATAACATAAACAAGTTCAACAGTACAATTGGTGTAATTCAGACTTACAGATTCAACATCGTCGTTATCCATACCTACTCTGAATTCTTCAGCGGTAATTACAGGGAACATTTTGCTTGTGAAACTTCCGGACTTCTTATCGTTAACACCAATGGGTGTGGGATTAGCTTCATCATTAAGAACGATTGTGATTTTAGCAGTGCCGTTACCAAGGTCTTCTTTTGTTGCGGATTTGATTGCTTCTGCAACTGCATCTGCATCCTGATCGTCAAGAAGGCTTGCATAAAGTTTATTGGGAATACCGAGTTCTGTATTCGCTACGCCTTTACTAATAACTACGGGTGAAGCCTTAGCATCGCTTTCAGAAACGAAGTAAGCGGGGTTGTTAGCGGCAGTTCCACCAAACCAGATACTACCTAAGAAATCCCATGAAAGACTTCTGTATGTAGCCTTTGTGAAACCAGGACGACTGCCTGACATTTTTGCACCGGATACTACGTCGTTGTATGTTTTAAGAATGGACTGATTCTGTTTAAGAAGCTGTGCGCTACTTGTTGTGGACTCTGTTTCGGGAGCCTTTGTGGTCTCGGGAGCCTTTGTGGTCTCGGGAGCCTTTGTAGTCTCGGGAGCCTTTGTGGTCTCGGGAGCCTTTGTAGTTTCAGGAGCTTTTGTTGTATCAGGAGCCTGAGTAGGTGCCTGAGTAGGTGCTTCTGTAGGATTCTGGAAAATGGGGCTATTATCAACAAAGTTCCCAAGGTGCTCTCCTATAACAGGAAGCCCCTTTAAACTATCTTTAAAAAGATATGCAGAAGAAACAAGTTTAATTGTAGAGCTTGTCATAAGACCCATAACGATACAGGTTGCAAGCACCATAACTAAAACACTTGAAAGTCTGGCTTTTGATTTTTTATCTGTATTTTTCATCTGAGTATCCCCCTTGATACCATATAACTTCCATAACATTTTACACAAAAGAACACAAATTGTCAATACAAAAAGTTACGATACTTCATTTGTTTTTGACAAATGTGTTTTTTTGTGCAAAACACTAAAGTATAAGGGTATAATTTAGCAATAATGATAGTTGAAATTTCTATAAATATATTGTAAAATATGGTATCAAATAATGTTGTCATATATTGACAACGTAAAAGGAGACAGAACTATATGAAAAAGAGCAGGTTCACAAAACTCATTGCTGTTGCTCTCGCCCTCATTTTGGCGTTCTCGGCATTCAGTGCTGTAACAGCAGGAGCTTCCAGTGCATACCCCTTCACAGAAAGCGATAACCCTATTGGTGTTATCTTCTCAGACATTGTTGACACACTTCTGAGATTTATACTTGACTTGTTTGCAGGTATCTTTGGCAACGGTCCCGGCTTTGTCGACCAAGAAACTGCTGAAGAAATGGCAAGTCAAAACTATTACTCAGGTATAGGTAACGAATTCGTAAGCGAAGCTGAAGAAGATGCTCAGTGGAACCTCGGTTACGCAAACGCTAGCCTTATTCCCGAGGATTACGACAATGGTACTTACTACATTGGTGGTTACATTGATCCCACCAATGGCTTCACAAACGTTGTTGAAGGTATCGCTCAGATTCCCGGCTTGGGCAGAGACGATATGAAAGTAAGAGCTATCGCTATCAATGATGGTACAGATAAAGGTACAGTTCTTTTCGCAACTGTTGACTGTATCGGTATCACAAACGCTGATATCAAAGACATCCGTGCTTTACTTGCAGATTTCGCAGCAGATAACAACATCGTTGCTATCAACGTTGCTTCTACTCATACACACAGCTGTATCGACACCGAAGGTCTTTGGACAAAGAACATCGCAAAGATTGTTTCCAACGGTATCATCAGCGGTACTAAAGTAGAAGAAGATCTTCAGCAGGGTACAAATCCCCAGTATATGGCATTCCTTAAAGAAACTGTAGCAGATACACTTAAAGCTGCTTACATCGAAATGGAACCCGGTGTACTCACCTATTCCACTAAGGACATCGGTCAGGATTACTTCCAGAACAAAAACCGTCCTTCAGCAGGTCAGATGATTTACGAAACCAATGAAGACGGTGAATATGTTTTCACAGGCGAAACCGAAATCGCTATGACCGACATTTCAAGATTCGTATTCAGACCTGAAAACGAAGAAATTAAGCCCACAATGATTCTTAACATTGCAGCTCACCCCGACGTTGCAGGTCTTCCCACAGAAAGCAACTCAGGTAGAGAAATCAGTGGTGACTACGTATTCTACTGTGGTCAGTTCCTTGAGAAATACGGTTACAACTTCATGTTCTTCCAGGGCGCTATCGCAGGTATCTATATGGCACGTGGCGAAACTGGTGACGGTGTTGAAACTCAGCAGAGAGTTGAAGAATCACAGCGTTATGGTTACGAACTTGCAAGAATCCTTCTTTCAATGAACCTTACAGAAGAAGAAATCCTTGCAGACGACAGACTTTCAAACATCAAAGAAGTTGAAAAGAACACCAAACTTGTTTCCATCTATGATGAAAATGGTGAACTCAGAAGAGAATTCAACGACTATGGATTCAGTTTCGTAAACTACATTACCACAAACGTAACTTCTGAAGAAATGAACTTTAAAGTTCACAACATCAACGCACCCTTCTCATTCGTTTCAAGCGACGTAGACAATACCATTACAGTATATTGCGATGACGCTATTGCTTACGAGTATGCATACGGAGAAGGCGTAGTTGTAACTTCTATGGACTTGTATGGTTTTGCAGCTGTTTCAGACGAAGACGGAAATATCCTTGAAATCTTTGTTGACGAATCAAAAGCAACAATCGGCATCAACAACGAAACAGGCATGTATGAACTTGCTTTCAACGGCACAGCTTACATTGAACTTGAAGCAGAAGGTTTAAAACAGAAAGCTGAATATACAAAACTCGTTAAATCACGAAACGGCAATGTTTACGAAAACGAAATGATGCCCATCAACCCCGAATACACAGTTTGGTACGAAAACTGGGAAGCAGTTGAAGAAGTTGAAGTAGCTCCCTACCTCAACCTTTACCTCAAACAGGTTGAAATCCCCATCGGCAACGCTCTTATTGAAGCAGTTGGTAAGCTCAACATGGCTAACTATGTTGTTATTACTAAGGAAGATGGTTCATACGCAACTATCACAGAAGTTGGTTATATGGAAATCGGTGACTGTTTCAAAACAGTATTCCTTCCCGGTGAAATCTGTCAGGACCTTGTTGCTCCCAACGGTATCTCACTTATCGGTCAATACGCAATTACAGGTAAGGACTTCACATCTTCACCTGCTTGCGCAATCTTCGGTGATGATGTACAGTGCTTCGGTCTTATGGACGACGCTATCGGTTACGTTGTTCCTGATAACGACTACACAATGGGTGACCCCGCAAACCACTACCACGAGCTTATCTCTCTCGGCGGCGGCGTTGCATCAGCACTTATGGATGGTCTTGCAGAACTTAACGCAGAAATCGTTCGCGTATAATTAAATTCACAAAATCCCCGCTTGTTATAAGCGGGGATTTTTTATATACTATTATATATTATATAGGCACAACACTTGTATTTTTAAAATTATGTGGTAAAATTAGTTTAATTAGGTTTAATCCACTTTATACATTCACGGAGGTTCTTATGTTAAAAATTGCACTTGTAGGTGTGGGCGGTATCAGTGGTGCTCACATTCCCGCTTGGGATGAAATGGAAAATGCTGAATTGGTTGCTTTGTGCGATATACGTCCCGAACGTATGGAAAAGTACGAAGACAAACGTCATTATACAGATTTTGAAGAAATGCTTAACAACGAAGAAATCGATATTCTTGATATCTGTCTTCCCACTTATTTACACGCTGATTACGCTGTAAAGGCTATGGAACGCGGTATTCACGTTATTTGTGAAAAACCTATTTCGTTAAAAGAAGAAGATATTGACAGAGTTTATGAAACCGCAAAAAAGAACAACGTTAAATTTATGGTTGCTCAGGTATTAAGATTCTGGCCCGAATATGAATTACTCAAAGAGATTTACGATACAAAAAAATACGGTAATCTTCTTTCCGCAACAATGACACGTCTTGGTTGCTATCCCAAGTGGAGTTGGGACGGTTGGATGATGGACGAAAAACGCAGTGGTCTTGTACCCTTTGATTTACATATACACGACCTTGATTATATGGTGTATGCATTTGGTATGCCTGAAAAGGTTGCTTATCAGTACCGCGCAAAACGTCCCGACCAGGATTTCCTATCAATAAACTATGATTTCGGTGACTTCACAATTAATACTGAGGCTTCATGGTATGCAACAAGCTATCCCTTTACCGCCGAATTCCGTTTCCAATTTGAAGATGCAGTTGTTGCAAACGAAAACGGCAAAATGATAATTTACCTCAGAGACGATGAGAAAATCGACTTATCTGCAGATGCTGAGGGCGATACAGGTGCAATAAACCTTCCCAAGAGTAACGCTTACGCAAATGAAATTCAGTATTTCTTTGATTGCGTAGTTAATGATAAACCTGTGGAAAAAATCAACCCCGAAGAACTCAGATGCGTTCTTAATATACTTAATAGTCTTTAATCATAAAAAATGAAAGGTGGTAAATTAACCACCTTTTATTTTTTGTCTTGTATCTGTCGATAGTTTGTTATAAAATATTATAAATGAAAGGTGGTGTATGCATGGAACAAAACAATAATATTTCTTCAACCGAATTCCTGAACAAGCTTGATAATCTTTTACAAAGCAATAAATATACAAGAGCCAAAGAACACGCATTATATTGGTTATCAGAATACAAAAACTCGGGAGATATGAATAATACACTTCTTACAACCAATGAGCTTATCGGTCTGTGCCGTAAACTCGGTGAGGAAGCGGAGACGATAAGCCACGTAAAATCCGCTCTAAATTTAATCGAAGAAATGAAAATTGAAAACAACACCGGTGCCGCAACAACTTATATTAACTGTGCTACGGCATATAAAGCCTTTGGAAAAGCTGAGGCTGCCATTCCCCTTTTTGAACAAGCAAAAGGAATATATGAAAAAAATTTATCATCTGATGATTATAGATTTGGTGGTCTTTATAACAATATGGCTCTTGCATTTATTGATTTAAAACAATTCGACAAAGCAAATGAATTATACGAAAAAGCCTTATATGTAGTAAGCAACTTAAAAAACAACGAGCCCGAGCAAGCTATAACCCACCTTAATATGGCAACCGCTGCCGAAATGCAATACGGCATAGAAGACGCTCATAGCATTATCGAAAACCATCTCAAAAGGGCTATGGAGCTACTTGACGTAGGTAAAGAAAGAATTGATGGTCACTACGCATTTGTTTGTGAAAAATGCGCTTCGTCATTTGGATATTACGGCTATTTTCATTATGAAAGCGAATTAACCGAACGCGCAAGGAGGATTTATGAAAGGTCTTGAGTTATCCGAGAAATTTTATACTGAATATGGCGAGCCTATGTTGAAAGAGCATTTCAGCGATATCCTCCCCTATATTGCAGTAGGTCTTACAGGTAGTGGCTCTGAATGCTACGGATATGATGATGATATATCAAAAGACCACGATTTCGAGCCGAGCTTTTGCATTTTCGTTCCTGAAGATGGTGTTATAGACAGCAAACGCGAATTTGAATTGGAAAAAGCATACGGAAGGCTTCCCAAAGAGTTTATGGGCTACACGCGAAACACCTATTCTGCAGTTGGTGGTAACCGACACGGAGTTATAAAAACGAAGGATTTTTTTGCTTATAAAACAGGTTCGAGTGATGGTAATCTTACAATCGGTCAATGGTTAACAGTGCCTGAGTACGCTTTGGCAGAGGCAATAAATGGCAAAATTTTTTGTGATAATTATGGTGAATTCACAGAAATAAGAAATAGACTAAACAAATATCCCGAGGATATCCGATTGAAGAAAATTGCGGGCAATTTACTTCTTATGGGGCAATCAGGTCAATACAACTACAATCGTTGTATTTCAAGAAAAGAAACTGCCGCCGCACAATTGGCTGTTTTTGATTTTGTTAAAAGCACCCTCAGTGTCTTGTTCTTATTAAATAACACATATATGCCGTACTACAAATGGAGTTTTCGTGCATTGAGAGATTTTGGTGACAAGTATATATCAATAGCAAAAACTCTTGAATTTTTAATTTCAAGTGATAACTCAATGGATATCGCAAGCAAAAAGTCTCGTGTTATTGAAGATATATGTGCAACCATTACAGAGGAATTAAACAAACAACTCTTGAGCAACTCCCCTTCCAATGAGATGGAGCAGCAAGCATATACAGTCAATAATACTATTAAAGATAATAACATACGAAACATGCATATTTTGAGCGGTGTATAATTAATTTAACCATTGAAAAACTGTAATTTTGTGATATAATTTGTTTTAAGTTTTTCAAAAAAGGAAGTCATAAAATGAAAACTAATCTTAACAAGCGTTGGCTATTTCTTGGAGTCGGCGTGTTCACAATGCTTTTTTCGGGTGTTTTATACGCCTGGTCAATTTTAAAAATACCTTTTAAAGAGGTATTCGGGTGGGATGATAAAACCTTAGCGTTGAACTTCACATTAACAATGTGTTTCTTCTGCTTAGGTGCATTTTTCGGAAGTCTTATCTGCAAACGAATCGGTCCCAAAATCACCCTTATTATTGCAGGTTTATTGGTTGGGGCAGGATTTATTTCCACAGGATTTTTAAATGCAGAGCTCCCCTACCTTTTGTACATAACTTACGCACTTCTTGCAGGTACGGGTATCGGCATCTCATATAACGTAGTTGTATCCACAGTAAACTCCTGGTTCCCTGATAAAAAGGGTTTCTGCTCAGGTTGTCTTATGATGGGCTTCGGTATAAGTACCCTTTTGCTCGGTAACGTTGTCAGTTCATTATTTGAAAACGAAACCGTTGGTTGGAGTAAGGCATACATCATTTTAGGTGCGGTTGTGGGAATTGTACTTATTATTGCAGGTATTATTCTTCAGAAACCATCACCTGATATAGTTTTCCCCGAGCCTAAAGCAAAAAAGATAGTTAAAAAAGAGAATTTCCAGGTGCGTGATTTCACTACCAAGGAAATGCTCAAAAGCTTCACCTTCTGGCGTGCGTTTGTTTTTATGATACTTATTACCGCCGTTGGTAATACGGTTATAAGCTTCGCAAGAGACCTTGTTATTTCCGTTGATGCGGCACCTGCACTTGCAACCACATTGGTTGGTGTGCTTTCCATATTCAATGGTATTGGTCGTATTCTTACAGGTGCGATTTATGATGCTCTTGGCAGAAAAACAACTATGCTCGCATCAAACATCCTTACAATATTTGCCGCAGGTCTTACTCTTATTGCAGTATTGACACATTCATTGCCCCTTTGCATTGTGGGACTTTGCCTTACAGGACTTTCTTACGGCTCCTGCCCCACTATAACTTCCGCATTCACCGCATCTTTCTACGGCACAAAATACTTCCCCACAAACTATAGTATTACGAACTTCAATCTGATTATTGCTTCATTTATAGCAACATTCAGTAGTTCGTTACTCGCGTCAACAGGAAGTTACACAGCACCCTTTATTTTACTTCTCACCTTAGCTGTAGCGGCACTCGGACTTAATTTCACAATACGTAAGCCCTGATAAACATTATAAACAATCAAAAAGCAGAGTGGATTTTCCACTCTGCTTTTATTATTGAACCATATGAACGTTTACGTGAGGATATGTTATGGTTATACCATTTTTATCGAAGGTTGGTTTTATTGAATCCATTATATCAAAATAAACCGTCCAATAATTATCATTCGAAGACCATGCCCGTATAATATAGCTTACATCGTTAGGATTATAGCTGTTTACGTGAACTACAGGGTCAAACTCCTCACCTTTTAAAACCATGGGATGTGCTTCAACAAGCTGTAACAAAACAGCTTTTACTTTTTCAATGTCATCGTCATAGGATGCGGTAACCGTAATATCCACTCGACGGTTTGCGGCGCTTGAATAGTTGGTTATATTGGAATTAGCAATAATACTATTGGGAATTCTGATAAGCTTTTTATCGGGTGTATCGAGCTTTGTATAAAACAAACCAACTTCACGTACAACGCCCGATTCGCCACCTGCATCAACGTAGTCTCCGATATGGAAGGGCTGATTTGAAATAATCTGAATACCGCCGAAAACGTTTGACAAAAAGCCCTGTATTGCAAGGGAAAAAGCAACGCCCACAACGGACAATGCCGCTACCAAAGACGAAACAGAAATACCGAAGCTACCGAGAACAATAATGAGAGAAACAAACAACAGCAGTATTTTTACTGCTATGCGCAGTATCTTGCAGATAAGAGGGTTAAGTTTCACCTTTTTAACAAGCTTATCAAAAAGGAATAATATTATTTTAATCACCGCAAGACATACAACAATCAATACAGCTGCTGTTATAATTTTATCGTATGGTAAATTTTTAATAAATTCGAGCATTTAACCGCCACCTTTTTTATATCGTGGTGTATTATAACACACATAAGAAAAAAAGTAAATTCAAAGGAATGAATTTACTTTTTTCTTGTTCAAATCTTCGATTGACTTTGGTTTTTATTTATAATATAATTAGCGGGTTGTGAATTTGGGATTATATGGTGATAGTTTGAAAGTATTAAGATTTATAAAGAAAAATATCGTATTTTTCATTGCGGCTCTGGCGGCGGTTGTTTCATGTTTCTTTGTGCCGCCCGATAAAGAATATTTAAATTATTTCGATTGGAAAACACTTTCCTGTCTGTTTATAACATTGGCAGTTATTTGCGCTTTAAGAAACATTAAGTTTTTCACAATTCTTGCACGAAAGCTTGTAATTATGACAGGAAATCTGCGTACACTTTTTGTTTTGCTTATAGTTATTACATTTATAGGATCTATGATTATAGCAAACGATATGGCGCTTATAACCTTTTTACCCCTTGGATATTTTGCACTTTCGGTAGCAAAACAAGAAAAATATATGGCATATCTTTTTGTTTTGCAGAATATATCCGCAAACTTAGGCGGTATGCTGACCCCTTTCGGAAATCCTCAAAACCTTTATTTATATTCATATTTTAATATACCCACAGGCGAATTCTGCCTTATAATGCTCCCCGCATTTTTACTTGCGGTAACCCTTTTGTTAGTTGCATGTATTCCTGTAAAATCAATTAAATTCACTTTAAACGAAAAGTTCCCTGAGAAGCTGAATATGCCTAAAACTATACTTTATTGCTTATTGTTCCTGATTTCCATTCTTATTGTTTTCAGAATAATTCCTTTTGGTGTGGGGCTCATTCTTATCCCCTTGGTACTTTTCTTCGTTGACCGTGATTCGATTAAAATGGTTGACTACGGTTTATTGGGTACGTTCTTCTTTTTCTTTATATTTGCGGGTAATTTAGCAAGAATTGATGCAGTAAATAACCTTATGTCGTCCTTACTTGAAAAAGACACACTTATTGTATCAATACTTTCGTGCCAGGT
>JAZRFO010000100.1:0-2038 GCA_045643685.1 Acutalibacteraceae bacterium | reverse complement strand
CAACGAATCTGCTCTTTTAATAATCTGAACTGAACAAATCTTGTGCGGAAGGTAAAGTAAATACCACTCAAAACAAGAACTATAACTAAAATATAAGTATACAACGCATCGTTTACCGATGAAGTTGCACTTTCTAAAAATCCTATAACCTTTTCTATCACACTAAACTTCCTTACTTATCCAATGAAATTTCCAATACAATAGGACAATGGTCGCTTGAATAAACGCCGTCGTGAAGTCCCGAGAGAACATCGTACTCATTAACTGTGATTCCTGTTTTGGAAATCATAAAATAGTCAATTCTCTTATATTTTTCAGGATCACCCCAACCCTGATATGTATATGAGTCATTTGTATTCTCCGTAGCATAACGGGCATCGTCAAAATTCGCAGTAACCTGTATATAGGTTTCGCTACCCTCCTGAGCGTTAAAGTCGCCCATAATAACCGCGGGAAGTGAGCCAAACTGAGCAATTTTATCGAGAACTACTTTAATTCCGTTAATACGCGCCTCATCACTTACGTGGCTGAGATGGGTGTTGAACACAACAAAATCTTCGCCCGAAGCGTTATCTGTAAGAATAACGTAACTGCAAACGCGGTTAAACTGTGCACCCCAGGATTTGCTCATGACCTCGGGAGTTTCCGAAAGCCAGAAAGAGCCTTTATCAACTAAGGTATAAAGCGAAGTATTGTAAAAAATGGGGCATCCCTCTGAATTAAATGCCTCGTCACGGTAGGTTATAACCGAATCATAACCCTGCAATGCATTTGTAAGGTAAGCATAATGCCACTTTGTTGCTTCCTGAAAGCCGATAATACCGGGTTTTTGAGTTTCGATATCGTCAATTATCAAATCTGCACGGTAAAACCAACTTTTTTTGCCGAAATCAAGAGGACTGATACATCTTAAGTTATAGCTCATCATTCTGATGTTGCCATCACTCTCAACCTCAACGGTAATCTGTGATTTGTTATTGTTGTAATGAGGATAATACCACACAAAGCTTACGCCGAAAGCAATAAGAAGTGCTAATATTACAGATATTATTGAAACGATTATTTTCTTAGCTCTGTTCTTTTTCATTCTGTCACCTTATTGTCGCTAAAATCAAAGCCTATACCTTTACATACAGGGCACTCAATCTCTTTATCATAGCCACCACTGGTCTGTGCTTTTTCTATTGTATAACCCTTACCGTCACAATCAAGACAGCTGAACTCTTTACAAAACTGTTCAACGATTTCTTCGTCGAGATTTATTAAAAGTTTACCATCTTCGGTATATGAAAACAACTGAATACCTGAATAAATATATTCGGGGTCGCACTCACAGGTCACTGTAATATTAAAAGCAATCGTATCCTTATATTCAACGAGTTTTTCTGCTTTAACAATATAATCATCATCAGGGAAGCCGGCAAGAACATAGTCCGCATAACCCTCGTCGCACTCAATAACGCATGCCTCTACTTCCTCGGCAGTTTTAGCCATAGCGAGATTATATACTATTTTTTCTACAGCAGCAATTTCCTTTTGCTCCTCTGGTGTAAGAGGTTTTGTAACCTCGATTGTACCTTCAGATGTATCTTCCGTAGCCGTTTCTGTCGATTTTTCGGTAGTTGTAACATCCTTACCGGGATTTTTTGAGCAGGAAGCAAACAACATTGTGCACATTAATATTAATGCTATTATTAAACTGAGTTTTTTCATAAAAACACCACCTTTTGTCATTATACCATAATAATAAGAAAAGGGCAACTGTATACTATTATATAATACTTATTTGCGAAGTTCAAGATGTGCCCTTAGTGCCATAACCTTAGACAAATAAATGCCCGTGGTATTCACGCTCCGCCTGAAGTTCGTTCGCTACGCGAACCGTCGCATTGTATGTCCCTCGTGTCTCCGCCTACGGCGAACCGACACGAGATGGACAACGTGGTTCGAATCCACCATATACTTATCTAACAAAGAAAAAACAGACATCCTATTGGATGTCTGCTTTTCTTGGCTGTTACGAACAATTTAGATGCCA
>JAZRFO010000099.1:0-5799 GCA_045643685.1 Acutalibacteraceae bacterium | reverse complement strand
GATATGAGCGAGGTTATTTATGAAACCGAGCCCGTAGTGTTAAATACACTTAACGCATCCGAGAAGAATATAAATATTGTAAAACAGGGTATGCGTGACGTTGTAACCAACAGTTCCTGTAGTATGTATTTCAGTAAATGCGTAGTTGATGCGGCAGGTAAAACAGGTACGTCACAGCTTAAAAGAACTACCGCATCGGGTGTCACTATGGACTGTAACAACGGTTTCTTTATATCCTTTGCGCCTTACGATGACCCTGAAATCGCCATAGCAATTGTGGCTGAAAATGCTCTTACAGGTAGTAAGACATCACAGGCGGCGGTGCCGATTTACAACTACTATTTTAGTCAGAAAACCCAGTTCGATGTTCAGGAGACACCGAACACACTTATCCCTTAAGGTGATTTAATGAAAATTATTACTGTTGCATCCGCTAAAGGCGGTGTAGGAAAATCCACGTTCTGTTACGGTGTGGGTAAGCTTCTTGCAAGTCAAGGTAAAAATGTTTTACTTGTGGATATGGATATAGGCGTAAGAAGTCTTGATATACTTTTAGGTGTATCCGAAAAAACAGTTTATAACTGGGGTGACGTTATAAAGGGTAACTGCGATTACAGAAAAGCACTTATCCAAGGTGCAAACGGCTTGTTCTTGTTACCTGCACCCATCGATTTTGATGAAAGCTATACTCCCGAAAACTTTGCCAAAATGCTTGGCGCTTTTGCGAAGGATTTTGATTATATATTTCTTGATGCACCTGCGGGACTTGAAAGCGGTTTTAACCTTGCTTCAAAAACTGCCGACAGTTGTATTATTATTTCCACCCCGGATGCCATAAGTATCAGAGCCGCTTCTTATGCTGCAACAAATGTCCGTAAAGCGGGGATTTCCAATGTGCGTCTTGTGGTAAACAAATTTAACAAAAAGATACATAAATCAATAAACGTGGATGAAATTATTGACTCGGTCGGTGCGCGATTTTTAGGTGTTATTCCCGAATCACAGGAAATCTACGCTTCTGTTGATGGCAAAAAAATCCCTTATGAATGTAAGGGAAATCAGGCACTTCTCAGAATTTCCAAAAGAATTATGGGCGAGAACGTACCTTTCAGGGCTAAGAATTTATAATTTTTCTTGACAAAAAGTAAATTAGGTTTATAATAAACTTGCTCGAAGAAAAGTAGCTACGCTTCGCGCCGAAAATAAAACAGGGGAGCTGACGGACGTCGGCTGGGATAGAAAACAACCCTTTTCTGACCCTAATAACCTGATGCGGATAATGCCGCCGTAGGAAAAATAACTCTGAAAGTATCTCCCTATGGCAGTGTTACCGCCGTAGGGAGATTTTAATTCGGAGGAATTTTTATGAGTAATTTAACAAAAAAACAAAAAATAAGACGAATTGTTGAAACTGCGTTGATGTTGGCTCTTTCAACGATTCTTGCAGAACTTGCGGTGGTTAAATTCCCCTTTGGTGGCAGTGTAACCATTTTCAGTCAGGTGCCGATGGTAGTAATATCCTACCGTTACGGTATTAAGTGGGGTATCTTTTCGGGCCTTGCAATGGGCGTGATACAGACCCTTTTCGGTCTCGGAAACTTCGCATACGTAAGCGGTATAGTGGCTTACTTAATCCTGCTTTTAGCGGACTACATTATTGCTTTCGGTGCTTTGGGACTTGGCGGTATGTTCAGAAAAGTTATAAAAAACCAACCCGTTTCCATAGCCTTGGGTGGTGCAGTGGTATCCGTTATAAGATTTTTGTGCCACTTCATAAGCGGTGTTACAATATGGGGTGATTACACCAACGGTGCAAAAGGCGTGTGGTTATATTCCTTGGAATACAACGGTGGATATATGTTACCAGAGCTTATTATTACGGTAATTGGTTGTGCGGTTTTAGGTGCGGTATTTGACTTGAAATCACCCGATTTGAAGATTTTAAAAACTAAAAAGTAAATATTTTGTAAACCTCCCGAGAAATATATGATTTTATTTGAAATTTCATCTTAATGGTGATAGAATAAGAGCATATTTTTCAAAGGAGGTTTTTCCTTGGAAGACAACAAGATTTTAGAAAATATTGAAAACAACGAAAATGTTGAAAAAACTGAAAGTCCTGAAAACAACGAGGAGCTTAACGCGGAATTAGAGGCTCTTGCGGAGCTTTTCAGAAAAGAATTGGCTAAAACTACTGAGGAATTTGGAAAGGGTAGCACCGAAGAAACGGAAGACACTGAGGAAGAAAAGGTTGAAAACCTTGACGAGGAAGTTCCAGATGAAGATGATGCACCCGAGCTTATATGTGAGCTTTGCGGTGAAACATACGAAAACGGTAAGGATGGTATTTGCAAAAACTGTCTTACACAATTACGCAACCGACCCTTTAAATTCATAAATATTTTGCTTATATTTGCTATAGGTGTTCTCGGTATTGTTGCTATGCGAGGTTTCTGGCAGAATGTTGAGGGTTATGCTCTCGCTTATGAAGCAAAAGCACAATTCTCAATGGGTAATATTACCTCTGCAAAAACCGCTTACGACAAAGCCTTGAGTTATTTTGAAAATAAAGATGTAAATGCCCGTAAGCTGTATTTCGAAAGTGCCGAAACTATATTTATTCAGATGTCCGACGGGTCTACATCTATGACAGAGGTTGCAAACCGCGTTTCAAAGGGCTTTGAGGACAGTATTCTCCCAATGCCCCAATATACCAAATATAAAAATATGGGCAATGAAAGTCTTGAACTTTACGGCACAATGCAAAGCTTTTATGGTATTGTGAACAAGCCCGAATATCAACAGTACACTGCGGATAATACGGCTATGTACAATAGTATTATGAAGGAGCTTGAAGCCCTTATCGGTGCTCCCTTGGAAATTAAAACTGTTGACGGTAAAGTCAAGGAAGTACCCTATAACGAGGCAATGGTAAGATTCTGTCAGTATATGTTTGCCTACTCCTCGGGTAAGACCTTTGAGGCTCAGGAATATCTTGCAAAGGTATACGAGACAGAGCCCGATTATTTGTGGCTTTACGCTTATGAATACGGTCTTTCTTCAATTAACTCGGGGGATATTGAAACTGCCGAAAAACTTGCTGAAGCACTTATTGACGCAGATCGTCAGGACCCGGATGGATATAGCCTTCATTCAACAATAGCAAGGCTTTCGGGCGATGCAGACGAGGCTATTAAGTGGACGGACAAGGCACTCGAATTTGACCCTGAAAATGCGGAGCTTTTAAGACTTAAGGCAATGGCTCTTGTAGTCAAGGGTGACTTTGAACAGGCAAAAGAAGTAATTGACGAAGCCTTGACTTATGAATCATACGGTATACTTTACTACACCTCAATTGTTATTGAAAACGAGTTGGGTAACACGGAAACTGTTGATGAAACGATTTCACTTCTTCAGATGTACGGACTTTCTGTTTCGGACAGAGTGAACTCATATCTTTCGGGTAAAATTACCGCAGAGCAATTATTTACGGAAGGGACAGGTGATGTAGAATGACTTTAATTTACGTAATTACACGCATTATTACATTCCCCGGTGCCTTTTTCAGAAATTTGTGGCAGTTATTGGTAAGTCGTGTTTGTTCAATAGCCGTTTACGATACACGTGCTTTTAAATTCTCTGAGTTTTGCGGTCATACTGAGCACGAGTTACTCAATGAAAACCCTTGGAAATCATTTTTTATCTGTTGGTTTCCTTTTACAATGAACTTCATTCTCAGTTTTTATTTCCTTTCGGGTTCCACATACCAACTTATATATATAGGCGATACAAAGAACATACTTTCATACCTGTTTTTATGGTTTGGTATATCCTTTGCAGCTAACTGTGCACCCTCGTTCGAGGATATGCTTGCGTTTAAAGACAGCATTTACGGCAGAAAAAATGTATTTTTAAAAATAATTTTTGCACCGTTTTTTGCACTTTCCTGTGCAATGGCTTGTCTTGAAAAATATTCACTTACATTTTTACTTGCGGTGGCTTACGGTATTTGCTTTCCGTATATTTTCGGTGTCACTCTTCCTGTCCTTTCACTTTTTCAGAGTGTTTTATAAATAGTATAATAAAAGAACTTCGCGTACCAATTAAGGTTGATACGCGAAGTTTTTTACATTATATTCTGTGTTAAATGAATTTCATTTGCATCCGTAAAGTTTGCAATAATTCCGTTGCGGTGTGCCGTTGAGAAAAGGGGAGCTTTTGCTACCATCGTAATATTCCATTTAACGTTTGGGTAAACCTTGCCAATCTGATTTGTACATACGCAAATTTCGGGTTTCAATGCCTTCAAAAAGTCTTTTGAGGATGAACCGTAATATCCGTGGTGACCTATTTTAAGTAAATCAATGTCACCGATTTTCTCGGCATAATAGTCTTCAAGACCCGTATCCGCGGTGAAATCCGCAGCAAGGAAAGCGGATTTGTTTCCCTTTGTGACTTTAATACCGATACTGTTGGCATTTTCGTTTTCCACAACTATTTCGTCAGGAGTTTTTCCGTTTAAAAACTGTATTGTGAAATCTCCGAAAGAGAAGCTTTCATCGGGAACGTCGTGAATAATCGGAACGTTGTTTTGGTCAAGCGCTTTTATGATATTATCATACATTTCGCCGTTGCCCCAATTTTTCTTATCCATTGAGGAAACGCTTGAGGTGTCGTATTTTTTGATGAATGCTTTACCGATTATAATATCACTATCATTTATAATGTGGGTAAAGTTACCTGCGTGGTCGTAATGCATATGAGTTGCAAGTATGAAATCAAGTTGAACCTTGCCGTTTTTGTCCGAGGCAACTTTTTTAATGTAATCAATAACCTCGTCTCTGTAACCCTTGTAGCCCTCGTCTTTTCGTGGGTTTTCGTTACCCTCGCCCGAGTCAACAAGAGCGAATCTACCGTTGCTTTCTATTAAAATGCAGTCGGAGTTTGAGGTGTTGAGAAAGTGAATTTTATCATTACCGAATTGGTTTGAAAAATTCTCATCCGTTATGGTTACTTCTGAAACGTATTTGTTGTCAAGCACAAGGACTACTGTATCTAAAATAAAAACACTTAGCATTACGCTTGTAACCAACCATGTGGCTATGATTCTTGCTATTTTCTTTTTGTCTTTTTTCATTTTCAGTTAACCTCCTTTTTAAGAAGTTTACCGAATATTGCCCAAAGAACGAAGCAAATAAGTGCGCTTGTGAAAACGTCGGTTAATACAAAAGGTACGGCACAAATGACCATAAGAAGAATTTTTATAAAATTTCGTTCTTTGAAAACTGATTTAAGTGAGGACATTGGAAGACTCTGCCATGCGGAAACTATAAGCATTGACCCTGCACAATGCAAGGGGAGTCTTGAAAAAGCGGAGGGACAAAGGAAAACCAAAAGAAGGATGACGGCAGTTGAAACAACTGCGGATATAATACCGTAATTCTTAACAGGATGCTCTTTAACAGGTATTCCGGACAAAATACCGCTTGTGCAGTTTGCGGAGCAGATGATATTTCCACGATTTCCGAAAACGAAAATAATTGCACCGAAGCCTAAGGAGCCTTTTATTATAAAAGGAATATCTTTTGTGGAAATTTCAATAAAAGAGGAAAACTCATTTTTGAAACTATCTGCGAAAACCAAAGAAAGGGATTCGTTTATTGTAGTCAATTCCTTGTTGGGATTAAGGAATAAATTGAAAATATACGGAATAAGCAAGGTCACAAATGCCGCAGGAAGATATCTGTTAAGCTTTTTGAACTTGAAAGGGTAGGTGATCATTGCGAAAAGGGTTATTGT
>JAZRFO010000098.1:0-9458 GCA_045643685.1 Acutalibacteraceae bacterium | reverse complement strand
CTTATTCTTTTCAGGAAGAACATCAAAAATATTAACAAGTTCATCGGTTGTTTCTGTAAGATCGTGAACAATATATGCATTATCCCAGATAATTCTGAAATCATCTGCGGCAGTATCGAGATTTGCAATTCTCTTAACTGTTTCTGCAGAGAAAGTAATGCCCTGTGGGTTTGAATATTTGGGAACACAGAACATACCCTTAACAGAGCTATCCTTAACCGCTTCTTCAATAGCGTCCATATCAGGACCGTCAGCAGTCATAGGAATATTAATCATTTTGATGCCAAAGAATTCGCAGATAGCAAAATGACGGTCATAACCGGGACAGGGACAAAGGAACTTAACCTCACCCTGTTGTGACCAAGGTGTAAAGCCAACGCCCTGATACATACACTGCGAAACGAAATCGAACATCAATGAAAGGCTTGAGTTACCACCAACTATAACGTTTTCAGGTTTAACTTCAAGAAGGTCTGCAAAGAGTTTTTTGCACTCGGGAATACCGTCAAGCATACCGTAGTTACGTACATCAAGACCTGACTCGCATTTAAAATCGCAATCGTCAAGAACCTTGAGCATACCGTCGGAAATATCAAGCTGGTCTGCACCGGGCTTACCGCGTGACATATCAATATTAAGACCCTGAGCCTTAATTTGTTCATATTCTTTTTTTACTGATTCAAGTTCTGCCTGTAACTCTGCAGCAGACATTGAAAGATAAGATTTAGACATAAATTTACTCCTGAAAATAGTTATTTGATTAGAATTCTGCAGTACCTGTAGTTCTGGGGAAGGGAAGAACGTCACGGATATTTGAGATACCAGTCATATACATGATAAGACGTTCAAAGCCGAGACCGAAGCCTGCGTGATGTGTACCACCGTAACGGCGAAGGTCAAGATACCACCAGTAATCTTCTTCGTTAAGACCAAGCTCTCTGATTCTGTCAAGAAGCACGTCAAGACGTTCTTCACGCTGAGAACCACCGATAATTTCACCGATACCCATAACAAGAAGGTCGGCAGCAGCAACAGTCTTGCCGTCGTCGTTAAGACGCATATAGAAAGCTTTGATTTCCTTGGGATAATCTGTAACGAAAACAGGTTTTTTGAAAACTTCCTCTGTAAGGTATCTTTCGTGCTCTGTCTGAAGGTCGCAACCCCAATGAGCCTTGAACTGGAAGTTATCGTTATTCTTTTCAAGCTCTTTGATAGCATCTGTGTAGCTTACACGTGCGAAATCAGAGTTTGCAACTGTTGTAAGACGTTCAATAAGACCCTTATCAATGAATTTATTGCAGAATTCAAGTTCCTGTGAGCAATGCTCAAGAACGTATTTGATAACAAATTTAATCATATCTTCCGCAAGGTCCATATCGTCATTAAGGTCCGCGAAAGCAATTTCGGGTTCAATCATCCAGAACTCGGCAGCGTGACGCTGAGTGTATGAACGCTCTGCTCTGAATGTGGGGCCGAATGTATAGATTTTACCGAAGGACTGAGCCATAATCTCGCCTTCGAGCTGACCTGAAACGGTAAGGAAAGCGGGTTTGCCGAAGAAATCCTGTGAATAGTCAACAGCACCATCTTCAGTGGTGGGTACGTTATCAAGGTCAAAGGATGTTACGCGGAACATCTCACCTGCACCCTCGCAGTCACTACAGGAAATAAGGGGTGTATGAGCATACATAAAGCCCCTCTCCTGGAAGAATTTATGAATAGCGTATGCAGCAACGGAACGCACTCTGAAAGCTGCAGAATAAGTATTTGCACGAGGACGAAGATGACCTACTGTACGAAGATACTCGAGAGTATGACGTTTTTTCTGGAGAGGATAGTCAGGAGTTGACTCACCCTCAATAATAATTTCAGTAGCGTTGATTTCAAAGGGCTGAGCCGCATCGGGAGTGATAATAAGGTTACCCTTAACAATTACTGCCGCACCAACATTAATTTTACAGATTTCTTTGAAGTTTGAAATTTTAGCATCTTCAAAAACTACCTGTAAACCTTTGAAGCAACCACCGTCGTTAATTTCAAGGAAACCGATTGCCTTTGATGCACGCTGGGTTTTAACCCAACCACAAACGGTAATTTCACCATTGGCAAATTGCTCGGCATTTTTGTACAATTCAGCAATTTCAACACGTTTCATCTTGTTAGCCTCCAAATTGTGCCCGAAAGCACGTTAAAGTATTTAAAAAATAACATTTATTGATTTAAAATGCACATATAGAATGCATTATATCAAAAACAACTTGTTTTGTAAACTCTTTTTACATTATATTGTAAAATTTTTATTTTTGTTTGTAAAAGATAAAGTATTGTATATTTTACTCAAATGTTTTATAATGGCAGATAAGTCTTATTATATCGGTAAATGATTTTATTTTACGTGCCTCGCGGCACTATAGCTCTCCACGAGAGAGGCATAAAAAAGAAAGGCGGTTGATTTTTTGAATAGCAAAAAGCTTGCCGTAATCGGTGGCGGTGCCTCTGGCGTATGCGCTGCTATTGAGGCAAAATATTGTGACCCATCAATTGACGTTACAATTTTTGAACGTTTGCCAAAGGTTATGAAAAAGATACTTGCAACAGGTAATGGCAGATGCAATTTCACCAATGAAAATCTTTCGCCTGTTCACTTTCACGGTGACACACTCTTTTTAAGACGCATTTTAACCTCATCTTATGCGGATAGTGAAAATTATTTCCGAACTTTAGGCTTATTATCATATAACGAAGATGGAAGAATTTACCCCCGTTCACAACAAGCTGCTTCTTTAAGAGATTTACTTGAAGAAAAGCTAAATGATTTATCCGTAAATATCAGAACCGAATGTCCTGTTACCGAGCTCAAAAAAACGAAAGCTGGTTTTATTATAAACGGCGAATATTTTGATGCGGTTATAGTTTCAGGTGGCGGTAAGGCTTCACCGGTTCAGGGTTCTGACGGTTCTTGTTATGCACTTTTAAAAAACATGGGTCACAAAACAACCGACCTTTACCCCGCCCTTTGCGGTCTTACCACAAAGGACAAAACACTTAATTCTTTAAAAGGTGTACGTGCCGAAGGTAAAGCCTCTTTATACACCAACAACACTCTTTTAGGTGAAGAAAGCGGAGAAATTCAGTTTACCGACAAAGGTATTTCAGGAATTCCCATTATGAATCTTTCCCACCTTTGCAAAGCCAATAAAAATTTACGTCTTGTTATTGATTTGTGTGATGAAATTTCCTTCACGGAGCTTCGTGAGCATATAAATCTTATAAAATCAGATTCTCCCGACAGAGAATGCGAGATGGTTTTAAGCGGTCTCGTAAACTCAAAACTCGGTTTTTCTGTGATTAACAAATCAGGCATAAAAGCCCACACAAAAATCAATGATTTGAATAATGTTCAGATTAACACATTGTGTGAAACACTTAAAAACTTCACTTTTGATATTAACGGCACACGTGGTTTTGATGTGGCTCAGGTTACCTGTGGCGGTATTAAAACCGACGAAATTGATCCCTGTAATATGATGTCCAAAATCGTCAGCGGTCTTTTCCTGTGTGGTGAAATACTTGATATTCACGGTGATTGCGGTGGTTACAACCTGCATCTTTCGTGGACTACTGGCAGAATTGCAGGTAATAGTGCCGCAGAATTTATAAAAACTAAGGATTAATTTATGATTAGATTAAATGAACTTAAAATGCCTTTGGGTGCAACGGAGCAAGAGGTCAAAATTGCCGCCGCCAAGGCTTTAAAAATAAAAGAACAGGATATTAAAGAATTCACCCTTGCAAGGCGTTCTATCGACTCACGCAAGAAGGATAACATAATACTCGTTTACTCAGTTGAACTTGAAACTGACCTTAACGAAGAAAAAATCATTGCAGGGTTTGCGCCAAATAAAGCAATGATAACTCAGAAATACAATTATGAAGTACCCTCACCTAAGCGTAATTTTCCCTTACGCCCTGTTGTGGCAGGTTTTGGCCCTGCAGGTATGTTTGCGGCACTTACACTCGCTAAGGCGGGACTTTGCCCCATTGTTTTAGAGCGTGGTGCGGACGTTGACGAAAGAACAAAAGACGTTAACACTTTCTGGACAAGTCGCAGACTTAACACCGAGTCTAACGTACAGTTCGGTGAAGGCGGTGCAGGTACTTTTTCAGACGGTAAACTGACAACGGGTATCAAAGACCCTCGTTGCAGAGAGGTGTTTTTAAGATTTGCCCAATTCGGCGCACCTGCAGAAATTCTTTATTCCGCCACACCCCATATCGGTACGGACAAGCTTAAAACTGTTGTAAAAAATCTTCGCGAAGAAGTTATTAAGCTTGGTGGGGAAGTTAAATTCAACACAAAATTAGTTGATATTATTACCGCAAATGGCTTTGTACAGGGTGTTAGCTACGAAAACCCCGACGGGTCAATAAGCGACATTGAAACAGATGCACTTATTCTCGCTATCGGACACTCTGCAAGGGATACATTTGAACTTGTACACAAAAAAGGTCTTGAAATCACCCAAAAGCCTTTCTCTGTTGGTACAAGAATTGAACATCCACAGGAGCATATCAACAAGGCACAGTACGGCGAATTATGGAATTCTCCCCTCTTACCCGCCGCAGACTATAAATTAGCCTGTCATCCGCCCCACGGCAGAGGTCTTTACACCTTCTGTATGTGTCCCGGTGGCACGGTTGTTGCCGCGTCAAGTGAAGATGGCGGTATGGTAGTTAACGGTATGAGCGAATACGCCCGTGACAAAGAAAATGCAAACTGTGCTTTGCTCGTTGGCATTGAACCACCCTTTGATACTGACCATCCCTTAGCAGGTATGTATTTACAAAGGGAAATTGAGCAAAAAGCCTTCAGGCTTGGCGGTGGCGATTACACCGCTCCCGCACAACTTTTAGGGGATTTTTTAAAAGACACACCCTCTACAAAATTAGGTGCAGTTAACCCCTCCTGCCCCACAGGTGTTACAATGACGGATATACGTCAGGTACTTCCTAAAAAGGTCACCGACACCATTGCAGGGGCTATATATGAATTTGACAAAAAATTAAACGGATTTAATCTATACGATGCAGTGCTTACCGCACCTGAATCAAGAAGTTCATCGCCTATAAGAATATGCCGTGATGAATTTTTCCAGGCAACAAGGCTCCGCGGTCTTTACCCCTCGGGCGAAGGCGCAGGATACGCCGGCGGAATTGTTTCTGCGGCAGTTGACGGCATACGCTGTGCCGAGGCAGTTTTAAGCGGAGAATTTTAAAACAAAATAGCAGTATATTCAATCACCTCAAGGAATATATTTCCTTGGGGTGATTTTTTGAAATTCAAAGTTTTTTCTTTCAACAGCACAATATTTTTTATGGCTTTATTAATTGGTTTTGGGTTTTCGGGTGCTATGGCAGTAACGGGTATATGCACCAACGCTACACAGCGCAAATTACCCATTTACTCGGTTGAAACAAACGAAAAGAAAATAGCAATAACCTTTGATGCCGCCTGGAGTGCCGAGGACACAGATGAACTTTTGAGTATATTAAAAAAGCATGATGCAAAAATAACAGTTTTTGCAGTTGGAGATTGGATAAGAAAGAACCCCGATGCAGTAAAGAATTTTTATGATAAGGGTCACGAAATAGGTAATCACTCGGACACTCACGCTCTTTTCGGTAATATTAGCCAAGAAAAACTAAAACAGGAAATTGAAAATTGCAACAAAGAAATTGAAAAGATAACCGGTGAAAAGCCAAAAGTTTTAAGAGCCCCAAGCGGTGATTATAACAACCAAAGCATTGAAATGACCGAAAGTTACAATATGAAAATGATACAATGGGACGTGGATTCCCTTGATTGGAAAAAGTTAGCAGTAGATCAAATGTATAGTCGCGTAACCGAAAAAGTGCAGAATGGGTCAATCATTCTCTTTCACAACGGAGTTGAAAACACACCTGAGGCACTTAATAAAATCCTTACTAAATTAAAAGCCGACGGCTACGAATTCGTAACCGTCAGCGAGTTAATTTATTGGGATAATTATGAAATTGACCATACAGGTAAACAGATTCAAAGTAGTCGGTAGTTTTTTGCTACCGACTATTTTGGGTCTCAGGATGCTAAAGCTATATTAACAACATTTTGATAATCATTAACATCAATTATATCGTCAGAATTGCTGTCTGCAGCCATCTTGTAAGCACCCGAAAGGTCTAAATTGCCGTTGGAAGCACGTTCAACATCAAAAACATCAAGAATATCACAAATACTATCACCGTTTGTATCGCCATCGACAATCAAAGTGAAATCGCCGATGTAATCATTACCATCAAAGACAGAAATGATTGTACCTGTACCGTAAAGTTCAAGGTTGCCATATACATAACTTGCTATAGGAATAACAAGTGCATTTTCGGAAACATTTAAAATTTCAGTGATGTCGTCAGCACCTTGAACCTTAGTACGAATCACATAATTAACATAATCAATTTGTGTTTCTTCTGTTTCGAAAATGTTTAAAAGAACATATTTAATGTTGTTAGCAACAGCATATTCGTGAGCTGTACTGCCGCTTACACAATAAATTGTGCCTGTAAAACCATAGAAAGCATTTGCGCCGATTGATGTAACACTCTCAGGAATAATAACCTTATCAAGAGAAGTACAATTCATAAATGCAAGTGAACCAATCGTTGTCACACCCTCTCCAATTTTCACGGAGGTAATTGTGGTATTGCCTTTAAAGCAAGCATTTGCAATTGTAGTTACCACACGATCTTTATATGTTGCAGGGATTACAACATCAGTTTCACTACCAATATATGATATAAGTTTATAACTGCTTGAATCTATTGCAGTTATTGTAAAGTTACACTCAACACAATCTGAAACAACAGGTTTTTCTGTTTTTATATCATCGCAATAAGAGCATTTATATTCTTTTTTGTGAGGGTGTTCATCATTGTAGGTTTGAAGCACATAATTGTGACCTGTTGCACCGAGGCTTTCGTCCTGCCCGGTATAAGCAACAACACTTTCAATTTCAATACAATAATTGTCGCTAAGCAATGTTGCCACACCAAACTGAACGCTATCACCTTCAAAGCAAACAGTTGAATACGAGAACTCAGATGCCGAATCGTATATAAGACCCGAAGCGTCTGAATAGATAAATATATCATGTGCTCCTGTAACTTCACCAAATGTAACCTCTATATACGAAGCTCCGCTACAGGATATTTCAACCATATATACACCAACACCTTCGTGCCAGCTGTATATATCTGATGAATCCAGAATAATTTTACCATCTTTGTAACGAGTTTGAGTGGCATCACATTCAGAACAATTTCTTTGTGCATAACCATCCTCAAGACAATTAGTTTTAATTGTAACCCATTCACCATAACTGTGACCGGTACGTCTTATACTTACTTCATCCACATAAGTACACACATCGCACTTTCTGTGCTTAAGTCCGTTTTCGGTACAGTTTGGTTCATAATCAATTATCCATTCACTCGAATAACTGTGACCAAAAGGAGTGATAATATCAAGTTCGTTTTCATAACCCATACTACTTTCGGTATCACCACAAACAGAGCAGGTTCTTTCTGCCTCGCCGTACTCTTCGCAGGTTGGCTCAATGGTAACCACCCAATCACCATAACTATGCTCATTTGTAGCCTCAATTATTGTTATATCTGTAAAAGCCTCGCAATATAAGCAATGGCGAGATTTGCTACCATCTACTGCACAGGTAGGCTCAACATCTATTGTCCATTCTTCAGAATATTTGTGGCCGTTAGCGGAAATGGTTTCGGTTACAACATCATTACAAAGGGAGCAAGTTTTACTCCTTGAGCCATCTTCCGTACATGTAGGCTCCGCATTCACAACCCATTCGCCGTAGTTGTGACCGTTTGCATCAATCACAGTAACATCTGTTTTATCGTCGCAAACTGTACAGTGGTGAGATTTGCTACCATCTTCTGTACAGGTAGGCTCAACATCTATTGTCCATTCTTTCGAATAGTTGTGGCCTTTAGCCGGAATCGTTTCAGCTACAACATCATTACAAAGGGAGCATGTTTTACTCTTTGAGCCATCTTCTGTACATGTAGGCAACAAGTCTACAATCCAATCGCCATAGTTATGGCCTGTCGCTTCGATTACAGTAACATCCGTTTTATCGTCACAGACTGTGCAGTGGCGTGATTCACTACCATTTTCTGTACAGGAAGCCTCAACATCTATTGTCCATTCTTTCGAATAGTTGTGGCCTTTAGCCGAAATCGTTTCAGTTACAACATCATTACAAAGAGAGCAAGTTTTACTCTTTGAGCCGTCTTCCGTACATGTAGGTGACAAGTTCACAACCCAATCGCCATAGTTATGGCCTGTTGCTTCAATTACAGTAATATCTGTTTTTAAATCACAGATTGCACAATGGTGGGACTTGCTACCGTCTTCGGTACAAGTAGGCTTAATGTCAATTGTCCATTCATCGCACATCGTATGGTCATAAGAATATATAGCATCTTCAAATCGTGATACAAATCTAGTGTAATCATTTTTATATATTGTTGAACTACCTGCAAATTCATTACAATAAAAATTCACGGACGTTTGTGTTACTGAAAAATCCTTTACTTTAAAAGTAAATTTTATAAATGGAGTGTTCTGTGAACGTTTTACCGCATTTGTATTTACATACGCAACTATATAAGTGTCATCGGTATTATTTTTCATGCCGTTTACATAAATTCCATTGTAATTGATAAGCTCGTTACCTGCGTTATCAACAGTGATACACGCACCGCTTTTTTCTTCTACAGGTTCCAAAACATCAGGATCATAAACCACACCGAATGTAGCTCCGGAAACAGCAACTCCTGCCTTCAGTTTAATTATATATGTGATTTCGCCATTGCAGAGAATCCCGTCGGTTTCCATACACATAATATCATCAATCAAACCGCATGAAATGGCAGTAATATCTGTTCTTGCACTACAATTCAGGCAATGTCGGGATTTTTCACCATCTGTTGACTGCGTCGGCTCAACATCAACAGTCCATTCAGTTGAATACTCGTGGTCATTAACTCTAATAGTCTCACTGACAATATCACCGCAAACTGAGCAGGTTTTGTGTTTCGAACCTTCTTCTGTACAAGTGGGCTCCAAAGTTACAACCCAATCGGCAAAACTGCAAACATGAGAAATATTGGCGTTGGTCAAGCACTCGTTTTGAGAACCGATAACAATATTATCCCAATCGCTAAGCAAACCGGTGTAATAAACATTTTTTAGACTTGTGCAATTATAGAAAGCTGAAATGCCGATACTCGTCATACTATTCGGGATAGTAATGGATGCAAGGCTTGTGCAATCATAGAAACTGTAATCACTAATACTCGTTATACCACTATCAATAACAACATTTTTTATA
>JAZRFO010000097.1:0-2914 GCA_045643685.1 Acutalibacteraceae bacterium | reverse complement strand
AGAAGCTACGGCGTTTTAAAGAGTGAAAATGATTAACCAATCATAAAATTATGCATATAAGCCCACTGCAACCGTCGTTTATAATCCGTTCAAGGGTTTCTTGAATTTTAGCACGGGCATCAACGGGCATATGACAAAGCTTACTCCTTAACCCCTCATTTACAAGTTCATTCAAGGATTTACCGAAGATATCAGACTCCCATATTTTATGGGGGTCTTCTTCAAACCCATCAAGCAGGTATTTTAAAAGTTCTTCGGACTGACTTTCTGTACCTACCACAGGTGCAACCTCTGTTTCAATACAAGTTTTAAGCATATGTATCGAGGGCGCAGAGGCGGAAAGCCTTACACCATATCTGCCACCCTGTTTTACAATTTCGGGCTCTTTAAGGGTAAGTTCATCAATGTCGGGCATAACTATGCCATAACCTGTTGCTTCAACCTCGTCGAGGGCATTTTTAATACGGTCATACTTTTTCTTCACATCACAAAGATTCATAAGATTTTCCATCAGGGATTCTTCACAGGATATACCAAGGCCTGTTTTTTCTTCGATTATTTTATAAATCAAATCCCCCGAAAGCACCCCTTTTATCTGTGCGGAACCTTTACCCAAATCGAGGTTTGATATTTCCGAGGAAATAATATTTTCGTTATCCTGGAGCCCCTTTAAAATATATGCCATATCCCCAACACAGGCTATATTTATTGCCGACTCTTTAACACTACGCAATACCGACGACCTGAGCCAGTGTTCACGGTCAAGTGACATAACCCAATTGGGTAAACTTATACCGATTTCTCTTACAGGGAATCGGTAAAGTATTGCAGTCAAGACCTCTTTTATAAGGCTTTCGTCCATATCAAGGCAGTTTACGGGCATAACAGGTACAGAGTACTTTTCTGTAAGCTTAGTCGCCAGATTAAGCGCCTCGGGACTTTCAGGTTTGGTAGAATTAAGGAGCATAACAAAGGGTTTATTAATTGCTTTTAATTCGTCAACAACCCTTTCCTCTGCTTCCTCATATTCTTCACGTGGAATATCACTTATACTGCCATCGGTAGTAACAAGTAAGCCTATTGTTGAATGCTCGGTAATTACCTTTTGCGTACCGATTTCCGCAGCCATATTAAATGGTATTTCGTGGTCATACCACGGAGTTTTTACCATTCTTGGCTTTTCTTCCTCCACGTAACCCAAGGAGCTCGGCACAATATAACCAACACAGTCAATTAACCTGACATTTAAAGAGGCGTTGTCGGGCAAATCAATTTTCACCGCTTCTTCGGGTATGAATTTCGGCTCCGTTGTCATAATTGTTCTGCCTGCGGCGGATTGTGGCAACTCATCCTGTGCTCTGCCACGTTTGTATTCACTGTCAATATTCGGGATAACCAAAGTATCCATAAACCTTTTAATAAACGAAGATTTACCCGTTCTGACGGGTCCTACCACACCGATGTAGATATCCCCTCCCGTTCTTGTTTGAATATCCTTATAAATGCTTGTTTCTGTCATAAATCTACCTCCTGACTTCAACAATAATTATGTAAGTAAGACGAGGTTTATGACGACGAAGCGAATAATTGACATAAAAAATATAATATGATATTATATATAGATATATAAATTAATTAAGGAGTGCAATTTTGTGATTTTATCCGCAACACCCGTATACGAATTAACTGATGTTTTTAAAACGTTTATAGACACTTTCCGTATAGAAAGCTTTCTCCCTTACCTTTTAGCTCTTCTTACCGCTGTTATATGCGGTGCGGCAATCGGTATTGAAAGAACCTTACGTCAGAAAGAAGCAGGTATCAGAACCCACATCATCGTGGCACTCGGCTCTGCTCTTATTATGATCGTCAGTAAATATGGTTTCTTTGACCTTATGAGCTTTTCCGATAGTGTTAAGCTTGACGGTGCCCGTCTTGCGGCACAGGTTGTTACCGGCATAAGCTTTTTGGGTGCAGGTATTATTGTTTATAAAGGTACCGTTAAAGGTCTTACAACCGCTGCAGGTGTATGGACTACCGCAGGTATCGGTCTTGCGGCAGGTGCAGGTATGTACGGCATTGCAGTATATGCCACAATAATTCTTCTGATTGTTCAGATTGTTATTCATCGTGTGTTACCCGTTGAAAACACAAGTACAACATCAGTTTCAATGAAGCTTGTTGACGATGCAGATGCCATTGAAGTTATCACAAACATTTTCAAAGATAATGGCTACACCATCATCTCAAACTCAGTTGAAAAAAGACATGAAAAATATGCTTGTATTTTTACAATAAGAGCAAAAAGTCACATTAATCCCGACGAAGTTACAAATCTTTTCAGCGGTAACGAATACGTTATTTCCATTTCATTATAAGAAGTGAGGTTTTTACCTTGAGAAACAAAACTTTATTTGAAAAAGCACTTAAACCTTTTCCCGTAATTATTGCCATTTTAGGCATTATTCTTGCACTGGCACTTAATATTATGCGAATTAATCTTTTGGCGGTTGTAAACGTTGGATTTATGTGCATAGTAAGTGCTTGTATATTCATTGGTGTAATCTTCTGCAAAAAACTTTACAAATGGTTCTTGGTTGGATACGGTGCATCTGCAGTAGGAATATTTATCTACTTCCTTTTGTGGGGTGCTGATGCAGGTTTTGGCGCTTTTTCAAGCGGCAAAGCCGGTTGGACAAGCCAGGCTAACCCTCTTTTTGCAGGTGAGGGTAATTTTCTTACCCGTCTTGGTGGCGGTATCCTCTTACTTCTCCCCTGTATAATTGCAGTTGCCATCTTAATTGTTTGCGTTAAAAAATTAAACTGTAAGATTGTTATCCAAAGAATTCTCACTTCATTTTTAAGCGTATTTCTTGCAGGTACAACTGTTTTCTACGTGCTTACAATGAACCTT
>JAZRFO010000096.1:0-5060 GCA_045643685.1 Acutalibacteraceae bacterium | reverse complement strand
AAGGATATTACTCTTACAGAATACAACGAGCATATTGACGAGGCAACCTTTAAAACCTATAAAATATCCCCAGATGATATCACAGAGGTCAAAGCAATTACCATTAAGATACAGGTAAATAGCGAAACAGTAGTTGAAGCCTGGAAAGTCCTTGTGGTAAAAGCGGACGGCAAATGGTACGTGGACAACACTAATACCAACACCGCCACACTATATAATTTCTATAAATAACTCAAATCCCTGTCAGGAAAATCCTGACAGGGACTTTTTTATAAATCGCTATAATCTATTTTTCGGTCTTTAAAATAATATTCTTTGTCACGTTCATTAATGGGTCGCAAAACCTTGCAAGGGTTACCAACTGCAACCACATTCGAAGGGATATCCTTTGTAACAACACTACCCGCACCTATAACCGTGTTATCGCCAATTGTAACACCGGGAAGAACAATAACACCTGCACCGAGCCAACAGTTTTTACCGATATGCACCGGCATATTGAACTGATAGGCTTTGGAACGAAGCTCGGGGTCAATGGGATGCCCCGCAGTTGCCACAGTAACATTGGGACCGAACATTGTGCAATCCCCAACGTAAATATGAGTGTCATCAACCATCGTCAGGTTGAAATTGGCGTAAACATTATTACCGAAATGAACGTGGTGACCTCCCCAATTTGCATGAAATGGCGGTTCAATATAACAACCCTCACCGATTTCGGCGAACATATCTTTTAAAAGAGCCTCTCGTTTATCCAATTCCGTAGGTCTTGTGGCATTGAAATCATAAAGTTTGTCAACGTAGCTCAATTGCTCGTTCATAATTTCATCGCCACTTGGGTAATATATTTTCCCTGAATGTATTTTTTCTCTGTCAGTCATATTTTTGCTCCGAAACTTATTTTTTTTATAATTTTAACATCGCTTCATAATAATAGCAACCACAAAAATAATGTTGCAGAGTGTAAAAACAAATGATATAATTGTCTGTAAGCAAATTTATAGTTACGGAGTTGAAAAGATGAATATTACAGAAAAAGTTTATTATATAGGCGTTGACGATAAAAACATTGATTTGTTCGAGGGTCAGTATATTGTACCCAATGGTATGGCTTACAATTCATACGCAATAATTGACGAAAAAATTGCGATTATGGACACGGTGGACATAAACTTTACCGAGGAATGGCTCAATAATCTTGAAAATGTCTTAAACGGCAGAATGCCCGACTACCTTGTTATTCAACATATGGAGCCCGACCACTCGGCAAATATTGATAATTTCCTCAGAAAATATCCCGAAGCGGTTGTTGTTTCATCAAAAATAGCTTTCCAAATGATGAATCAGTTTTTCGGCACAGATTATGCGGACAGAAGAATAATTGTAGCCGAAGGCGATACCCTTGACTTAGGTGGTCGTAAGCTTACATTTTACACCGCACCTATGGTGCATTGGCCCGAGGTAATTGTAACCTACGACAACAAAGATAAAATACTTTTCTCCGCTGACGGCTTCGGTAAATTCGGTGCACTTGATACTGACGAGGACTGGGCATGCGAGGCAAGAAGATATTACATCGGCATTGTGGGTAAATACGGTGTGCAGACACAGGCACTTCTTAAAAAAGCCGCCACACTTGATATCGAAAAAATCTGCCCCTTACACGGTCCTATCCTTACCGAGAATTTAGGATATTACATTGACCTTTACAACACTTGGTCATCATACGGTGTTGAAAGTGAGGGCGTAGTAATTGCCTACACTTCCGTTTACGGCAACACCAAAAAGGCAGTTGAATACTTAGCCGAAAAACTTAAAGAAAATGGTTGCCCCAAGGTTGCGGTAAACGACCTTGCAAGGTGCGATATGGCAGAAGCAGTTGAAGATGCATTCCGTTACGGCAAAATTGTTCTTGCCACAACCACATACAATTCAGACATTTTCCCCTTTATGCGAACATTCATTGACGCTCTTACAGAAAGAGGCTACCGCAACAGAACTATAGCATTTATGGAGAACGGAAGTTGGGCACCCACCGCCACAAACGTTATGAAAAAAATGTTTGAAAAGAGCAAGAATCTTGAATTCACAGAAAATAACATAACAATCAAATCCGCAGTAACACAAGCAACACTTCAACAAATCGAAGCCCTTGCAAAAGAGCTTTGCAAATAAAAAACAAACAGTCGTTAAGTTTTCTTAACGACTGCTTTTATTTTATATCACGCCATTCTTTGCTAAAATTGAGGTTTTGCCTTCAAATGAAAGAGCCGAACCATCAAGAGCAGTAACAACACCGCCCGCTTCTTCCACAAGTAATTTACCCGCGGCAAAATCCCAGGGTGAAACCACAAGTTCAAAATAAAGCTCTGCTCTGCCACAAGCCACCCAACACAAATCCAACGCGGCAGAACCGCATCGCCTTACATCCAATGCTTTGTAAAAATACTCAGAAAGTATTTCCAAGGTTTTAGGGAAAAGTTCTTTATCATAGGGTGCTGAACCGAAAAGAATAAGTGCATTACTCAAAGGTTGATTTGAAACGCTTATTTTTTTACCATTGCAAAATGCACCCTGACCCTTTATTGCATAAAAAATCTCGTCAAGATAGGGGTTATAAACAACACCTGCAACAACCTCTTTGCCCTTTAAAAGAGCAACGGAAATTGCGCTTGTATGAAAATCCTTAATAAAGTTTGTTGTGCCGTCAATGGGGTCGACGATAAATGCGTAACCCTCGTCAGTCAATTGGTCACTTGAACCCTCTTCCCCAATAAACTTAGCTTCAGGTAAAATCTTTTTCAAACCAACTTCCAATTGAGCCTGAATCTTTGTATCATATTCAGTAACCAAATCCGCAATACCGGACTTAGTATCAATCGCCATTTTCTCCCTGTCTGCTTCAAGAATTACCTTTCCGCAATCCTTTACAAGGGAACAAATATCATTTATTAAATCCATCAAATCAATCACCAACATTTTCCTGTTTATACGTTATGGTAATTATAGCAATATATATTTTCCTTTGCAATAGAAATATATTGTTAATAAATCAATTTCAATTCCGATTGGTTTGTTGACACAATGGCGTTTATGTGATAGAATTCGTAGTGCACGTTCTCCCCAACTAAACAAAAACCGAAAGAGAACTACCCATAAAGGTCTTCCCTCAACATAACTGTTGAGTGACACAATAAAATATGCGGGTGTGGCGGAATTGGCAGACGCGCCAGATTTAGGTTCTGGTGGCACCCCCGTGCAGGTTCAAGTCCTGTCACCCGCACCAAATATAGAGAAATCACTTTTTGTGGTTTCTCTATATTTTTTGTTATGTAATAATCGGACTTGAACCTGCCCTCGGCGAAGCCGAACATAATCGAGCGTTCGCAAGTTCACTTGCGAATGATGGGCAGAGCCCATCAAGTCCTGTCACCCGCACCAAATGTGATACCACTATTGATACAATTTGTGTCGATAGTGGTATTGTTATTTTACTGTAAAAACCATAGCATTTAAGCCATATTGAAAACAACAAGCCGACTGATTTCTCAGCCGACTTGTTGTTTATATATTTGGAAAGAATTGAATGCTATTAATTTAAAATTACAGAAAAAGTCTTATTTTACTTTATCAAAGATTCAACGCGCGGATATTTTTGTATTAATAAATCAAAATCATGATTATCAATTCTGCCGTCATAATTAAAGTCGGCAGCGAACTTCTGGGCAGTTGTAAGAGTCCGGGCTGACACTTCGTAATCCAAAAGAGCATAATACATACCTATGAGGTCATCATTACTGAATGCACTACCGTCAAGGTCGAAATCTCCCCTTTTGATTATCTGCACTTCCCAGATAGATGCATTACCGCTTACTACACGCTCCATAATTGCGCAATCAAGAACGTCAATAGCACCATCGCCGTCAAGGTCATATTTTACAATTTCGGTATACTTGTTTGTTTCGCTCTGTTCACACTCACCCTCAAGGGCTTCGTTTACCAGCGCCTGATAATCCAGCGCGTCAATTTCACCGTCGCCGTTAATATCGTAATAAGAAACGAAAGTACTCTGTCTGTACGAGCCGCAGGAACAGTATTCGCGCCTTGAGCCCGGTCTGTTTTCGGCAGGGTCGCGTATTATATCGTAAGAGAAATCATAGCTATGGCTTTCGGTTACTTCATCACCGCAATCACACACTCCGGTGTGGGTGCCGTTGCCGTTGTCTGCGAAGAAATGGAAATGCTCTTCAATAACTATATATCCGCATTTGCAGGTACACGTATGAGTTCCGTTGCCGTTGTCTGTGAAGGCTACAAATTCATGGAGCTGAACTACACCCTTATCACAGTGAGCGCAACCGAATCTGTGACCGTCCTCACCAAGGTCAGTATAGCTACCCGACGTATGCATACCATCCTCGCGGGCAGAGCAATCGTTACAGAAGCGCCAGTGTAATTCTTCATTTACGTTTTGCCATTCGCCCCAGTTATGAACGGTAATTTCCTCGGCACCGCAGGTATTACATTCACGTTTGTGTTTTCCGTCCTCTGTATCAATCCAGGAGCTCCAATCGTGTTCACTTGTTATTCCCTTACCGCATATACAATATGCAGTATGAGTTGTGCCGTTTTCATCATCCCAGATGTTTATATAATCGTGTTCTTCGATAATTCTCCAGCCGCAACCGCTACAATCGTGGCTATGAGTTTCACCATTATCAACCCAGGATTCCCAGGTATGTCTGCTGTCTTTAGTAGTGCCACAGATTTCACATGTGCGTTGGTGTTGTAAATTGCTAATACCGTACCATTCGCTCCATTCGTGTGAACAATACTCTGTTGCATAACAGTCATAACAAGTATGGTAGGTTCCTGATCCGTCTGCAGCATCTTCCCAATCGCCCCAATTGTGGTTTCCTGTTACAGAACCACCACACCAGCAATAGAAAGTATGGGTTCCGTCACCGTTATCACCGCATTTTTCGAATTCATGCTCCTCGGTGATTCGCCAACCGCAATCAACACAATCGTGACTGTGTCCCTTGTCACCTCTGTCAACC
>JAZRFO010000095.1:0-8486 GCA_045643685.1 Acutalibacteraceae bacterium | reverse complement strand
AACTCCTTGGCTCACAGAACGACATGGCTACGATCCGACTTGGAAACCGTCAACGTCCGCGTCGGTACAGATAATAACTTTATTCCAACGAAGGTTATCAAGATTGAAAAGCGAAAGTTCTTTGTTAGATTTTGAAGAAACCTCAACACCGCAACCAAGAACTTTTATAAGATCGACAATAATATCACTTTTAAAAATACGGTTGTAGTCGCATTTGAGACAGTTAAGGATTTTACCTCTTACGGGAATAACCGCCTGGAAAGCGGAGTCCCTCGCCTGTTTACAGGCACCGAGAGCCGAATCACCCTCAACTATGAAAATTTCGCGTTCGTTTTTATCCTTACTACGGCAATCAACGAATTTTTCAACTCTGCTTGTCATATCATTAGATGTGGCAAGAGTCTTTTTCAAGTTAAGTCGTGTAGTTTCTGCCTTTACTCGCGAACGCATATTTATAAGAACTTGTTCGCAAAGTTTATCCGCATCAAGTTTATTTTCAATAAAGTAAATCTCTAACTGATGTTTAATAAACTCAGTCATAGCCTCTTGAATAAACTTGTTTGTAATAGCCTTTTTGGTCTGGTTTTCGTAAGAGGTCTGAGTTGAGAAGGATGATACAACAAGCACCAAGCAGTCCTCTATATCCTGGAAACTGATTTTAGCGTCGGTTTTAAGGTACTTACTGTTCTGCTTAAGGTAAGCATCTATCTGAGCGACAAAGGCACTCTTAGCCGCTTTTTCGGGAGCACCGCCGTGTTCAAGGAAACTGGAGTTATGATAGTACTCTTTAAGCTGCTTCTTGTTAGAGAAACAAAGAGCCATATTCATTTTTAATTTATATTCGGGTTTATCCTCGCGGTCACGACCTTTACGGTCCGCCTGCCAGAACTGAACACTTGTTAAACCGTCGTCCCCTACAAATTCGTTAACATAATCAACTATACCATTTTCGTACATATATTCGAATGTTTCGAACTTGGTTTCGGTCAACTGATTTTTAAGTATAAATTTAATTCCTGAGTTAACAACGGACTGTCTTTTAAGTGTATCCTGATAAAACTCAAGAGGAATATTAATATCGGTAAAAACCTTCATATCGGGTCGCCATTTGATACGTGAGCCCGTGTCTTTTTTCTCGTAAGGGGTCTTTTTCATTTCCCCGTTGATTTTACCCGCTTTGAACTTTAACTCATAACAGAAACCGCCTGTATGAATTTCCGCCTCCATATATTCGGAAGCGTACTGAGTTGCACACAAGCCAAGTCCGTTAAGACCAAGGGAATATTCGTAACTACCGCCATCATTGGTATCGTACTTACCACCTGCGTATAAATCGCAGAAAACCAATTCCCAGTTGTAGCATTTTTCACGGTTGTTGTAGTCTACGGGAATACCTCTACCGAAGTCCTGTACTTCAACAGAATTATCAAGAAAACGTGTAACAACGATTTTCTTACCGTGACCCTCACGTGCTTCGTCTATTGAGTTGGAAATAATTTCAAAAACAGAATGTTCGCAACCTTCAAGGCCGTCGGAACCGAAAATAACGGCAGGACGCTTACGTACTCTGTCGGCACCTTTTAATTTCTTGATACTGTCGTTGCCGTATTCTTTCGGAGTTTGTGTTTTAGCCATTTAATTACCTATCCTTTCGAAAAAATACCAAGTTTAGGGATTTTATCTAATATATTATACAATATCTAGTTATTTAGTCAAGTAAAATCTTGTAGCTACAGGCTTTGTGGGGTGATTTAAGGGACAATGATGAACTATATATGGCCTCTGATGATAATATTTTCATTTATCTGTGCAATTTTCAACGGCAATATGAGTTCTCTATCAACAGCCGTAATAGACAGCGGTGCCGTTGCAGTTTCTTTAGCCATAAAGCTTTTGGGAATAGTATGCTTATGGAACGGTCTTATTAAAATAGCTGAAAAAAGCGGTCTCACAAGCGCTCTTGCAAAGTTACTTTCCCCTGTTTTGAAATTGCTTTTTCCAAAACTTAAAGATGAAGAAGCGCGTCAATTAATATCAATGAACATAACCGCAAATATATTGGGACTTGATAACGCGGCAACGCCCTTGGGACTTAAGGCTATGAGTCGTCTGAGTAAACTAAACAACAACTCAACCACCGCAGATGATAACATGGTTAGGTTTGTTGTTATAAACACTGCTTCTTTACATTTAATTTCCACAACAGTTGCAATGCTCCGCAATGAATATGGAAGTAAATCACCAACGGAAATCATAGTACCTGCACTTATAACCTCCGCATTAAGTCTTACTTGCGGAATACTGATGACAACAATTTTGAAAAAGGTGTTCAAATGACCCAGATAAGTAACTTTATAATCCCCTCAATAATAGTTATTATGATTTTTCACGGTATTTTTAAAGGTGTAAATGTTTTTAATGAATTTACCGACGGAGCAAAAGAAGGTTTCAAAATAGTTCTGAACATTTTACCCTCGCTTGTTGCATTGATTTTCTCTATTGAGCTTATAAAAGCATCGGGTGGATTGGATACCCTATGTTCCCTTTTATCCCCTGTAACCTCTTTTTTAGGAATACCGAAGGAAGTTACACCTCTCACGGTATTATCCCCTATTTCAGGCAGTGGCTCTATAGGAATGTTTGAAAGCATACTGAAAGACCACGGACCTGACAGTTTTATAGGAAGATGCGCTTCTGTTATGATGGGCTCCACAGAAACCACTTTTTACACAATGACGGTTTACTATGGTTCTGTGGGTATAAAAAAATCACGGCACACATTGCCGAGCGCTCTGTGTGCCGATTTTACAAGTTTTATTCTCTCGTCTAAATTTGTTAAATTGTTTTTCTATCAATAGAACATCTGAGTAAATCGTGGGTCGCTTCGCATAGAATAAGCTTCGTTATCACAACCGATTATTATATGGTCCACTAGAAGGAATCCTAATTTCCTGAACATTACGCACAAAGCACGAGTTGAGTCAATATCGCTTGCCGATGGCTCACATGAATTTTCAGGATGATTATGTGCCACAAATGCAGATGAGGCTTCACAGTCAATTGCAACCTGTACTGCTTTACGAACATCTATAAAAGATTCCTGTTTATCGCCTTCGGAAATGTGTTCTATCTTTTTAACTCGTTTTGCACTGTCAAGGCAAACAAGAATGACGTTTTCGTTACTCATTCCCGTCAATTCAGCTTTAGCCAACTCTTTTAAATCGTCAACAGATTTAAGAGAAACACGGCCATCCCTTTTAGGTTTAGAAACACGTCTGAAGGTTTCCCCCATTGTGGTTATCATTAACGCTGTATTCTCACCCACACCTTTGATTTTGCAAAGACTGTGAAAATCCGCGCAAAAGACGTTTTGTAAACAACCAAATTCTTTTACAAGAGTTTTAGCAACAGTGTATACATCGCCCCTTGGTATGGAGTGAAACAATATCAGTTCAAGAAGCCTTTCGTCGGTAAGATGGTTAAAGCCGTTTTCTTTAACGGCTTTTTTCACCCTTAGCCTATGGCCTGAATGGTCCATCTTTTTGTCCTTTGTTTCCATCAGATATCCTTAACTGCTTCTTTAAGCACTTCTGCCATATCTGTTCTTTCCCATGCAACATCAAGGTCAATTCTACCCATATGACCATAAGCTGCAAGAGGTCTGTACTGAGGCTTTCTCAACTCAAGTTTTTCGATAATTGCAGCAGGACGAAGGTCAAAATATTTATCAACAAGCGCATCGAGCTTTGCATCATCGACTTTACCTGTACCGAAAGTATCAACACGTACTGAGAGAGGACGAGCAACACCAATAGCGTAAGCAAGTTGAACTTCACATTTCTCTGCAAGACCTGCGGCAACAATATTTTTAGCAACGTATCTTGCGGCATAAGCTGCACTTCTGTCAACCTTTGTGGGGTCTTTACCTGAGAAAGCTCCGCCGCCGTGACGTGAATATCCACCATATGTATCAACAATAATTTTACGACCTGTAAGACCGCTATCGCCTACGGGACCACCCACAACAAAGTTACCTGTGGGGTTAACGTAGATTTTTGTGTTTTCATCAAGATATTTTTCGGGAATTACAGGTTTAATAACATTCTCGAAAACATCTTTTCTGAGAACTTCCATATCAATGGGGTCGTGCTGTGTTGAAACAACAACTGCCTCAACTCTTACGGGTTTGTCGTTCTCATCATATTCTATAGTAACCTGGCTCTTACCATCGGGACGAAGGTATGAAAGAGTGCCATCCTTACGCACCTTAGTAAGTGTTAAAGCAAGTTTATGAGCAAGTGAAATGGGTAAGGGCATAAGTTCTTCTGTGTCGTTACAAGCGAAACCAAACATCATACCCTGGTCACCTGCACCGTGAAGGTTGTATGCATCTTCCTCGCCGCCCTTAAGTTCAAAGGACTTATCAACACCCATAGCAATATCGGGTGACTGTTTATCAAGAGTAGTAAAAACCGCACAACTATTTCCGTCAAAACCGCACTCAGGATTATCGAAACCGATATCACAAACAACATCGCGGATAATTGCGGGAATATCAACCTGAGCCTTAGTGGTAATTTCACCCATTACCATAACCATACCGGTTGTACAGCATGTTTCACAAGCCACACGTGACATACTGTCCTGCTCAAGCATAGCATCAAGTATAGCATCGGACACCTGGTCGCAAACCTTATCGGGATGACCCTCTGTTACAGACTCCGATGTGAAAAATCTTTTAAACATAGAAATATCCTCCGTGAAGACATAAAATAACATTATTATTTTACACAACATTATGATTAATGTCAAGTTGTGTCGAGGACTTTCCCACCTTTTCAGAACAATTTTCCAAAAGCTTAACAAAATCTTAACCAACCATCAATATCATAACAACAAAAAGGCTTGAGTGATTATCGCTCAAGCCCCATGCTTACTGAAAGAGCATCGTTAATACGATTCATATCCTTTTCTGGAAGATTACCCATTTTTTCTTTTAGTCGTTGTTTATCAAGAGTTCGTATCTGTTCAAGAAGAACAACAGAATCCTTCGACAAACCGCAAACTGCCGCATCAACATTTATATGAGTAGGCAGTTTTGTTTTAAATTGTTGGCTTGTAATTGCTGCCGCAATAACTGTGGGACTGAATTTGTTTCCCACATCATTCTGAACAATAAGTACAGGTCTTATTCCGCCTTGCTCCGACCCCACAACGGGGCTCAGGTCAGCGAAGAATATATCCCCTCTCTTAATATTCAAATTATCACTCTCCCGTATGAAGTTTACATCCTTATTTTTGCCTGAGATTCACAAAAATAATCACAGAGAGTCTGATTTTTAACCTCCCGGTTTCATTATATTCATAATTTGTCCTACGGTTAAAAAATAAACGTCTTATCCCTGAACGAGATAAGACGTTTTGTTTTTATTAACCTGTAATTGGTGACGTGTTTATATTGTAACCCTTCATTTTTAACTCAACGTCAGACTCGGGTTCACAATAGACAATAAGCTTTTCCTTATTGCATCCATTGAAAGTTGTAGCACCATTAAACGTGGTTTTGTCATCACGGATAGTGAGTTTTGTCAAAGATTCGCAGAAAGCAAAGCAATACAAATCCACATTCTTTGTTCCTTTTTTAATATCGAGTTCCTGTAAAGATTTGCAATTTTCAAAAGCTGACATACCAATATTCGGTGTAATGGGAAGATTGATTTTTTTAAGACTTTCGCAACCCTCAAAAGCAGAGTTGCCGATATCAACACTTACCTTTTCGTCCTTGAAAATAACTGTTTCAAGTTTTTTGCAATTCAAAAAAGCACCTGCTTCAATTACAGACACTGTTTCAGGAATCTGAACACCCTTAATGGGTTTTCCTTCGAAGCAAGCCTTACCGATGCCCTTAACTGTAATTCCTTGAATTTTAGAAGGTATTATAACAAAAGAGCTTGTGCCAAAATATTCTGTAATAATAACTGCTCGACTGAATTCATAGTCAACGAAAGCATTGTTATCCTCAGTAGTAGCCACAGTATCATCAAAAGCGATATCGTTATCTATCTGAGTAGTTGTCTTATTGTTATTTATAAGGTTTGGGTCAACAATATTACCGTTCTGGTCTATATAAACTATTGAGGTAAGATTACTGCCGTTCTCAGTACCGATAATAATAGGCGCAAGTGTTACGGAAGTTGAACTTGTGTCCGTATCCGTAGCTGTTGCAAGATCCCCTGCTATAGAGTTAATGTCAATCCATGAATCGGTATCCTGGGGAATAACAGGTGTAGTAGCAGTGGGCACCATTGAATACGAATAACTGTATGTAGTGTCTTCCGCAAACCATTCATTTATTTTAGGCGCTAAAAGGGTTGTAACCAACACCACTGCTGTCAGAAAAATGGCAACGGCTAACCCCACAATGATTATAACTGTTTTTTTCATTTATATACCTCACGAAACGTGATTTTAATTCAACTTATTATACAATACAAAAATAAAAAAGTACATACCAAATTTTAACTAAATCGTTAATTTTTTTGATTCTCCTGTATTTTTTACACAATTCATTGTATTTTTATTAACAATATGTTAATATTGTCAAGAGACAAAAAACAAAGTGAGGTTTTTAACATGCAAAAATCTTGGTACAAAGAGATGTCGGTTTATCAGGTGTGGCCCCGTTCATTCTGTGACGGTGACGGCGACGGTATAGGCGACCTTAAAGGTGTATTATCAAAACTCGACTACATAAAGAGCCTTGGCGTTGACGCTATATGGTTCTCCCCTCTTTACAAATCACCCCAGAAGGACTACGGTTATGACATTGCTGACTACCGTAGCATCCAACCCGAATACGGTACAATGGAGGATTTCAAAAAGGTTCTTGACGGCGCTCACGAAAGAGGCCTCAGAGTTATTATGGACTTGGTAGTTAACCACACATCCGACCAACACGAATGGTTTAAAAAGAGTATCGAAGACCCCACAAGCAAATACCACAATTATTACCATTGGTACAAAGGTAAAGGCAAACGCCGTCCCAACAACTGGATGTCAACATTTGCAGGTCCCGCTTGGGAATACAACGAAAAGCTCGACGAATACTACCTTCACCTTTTCGCAATTGAACAGCCCGACCTTAATATGGATAACCCCGAGGTTCGTGAAGAAGTTAAGGATATTATGAAATTCTGGCTTGATATGGGCGTTGACGGTTTCCGTGAGGACGTTATTACATTTATTTCTAAAAAGGAAGGTTTACCCCCAAGCCCCTATTGGTTCCCCGTTGCAACAGGTATTGAAAAATATATGCACGGTCCTCACCTTGACGAGTATCTTCTTGAATTCAAAAACGATGTGCTTTCAAAATACGACTGTATGACAGTTGGCGAAGCACCCATGATGACCACCAAAAATGCGCTTAAGCATATTACAGAGGGTCCCAACCAGCACCTTAATATGATGTTCCACTTTGAACACATGGCAGCTGACTGTCTTTTCTATAGCTGGTTCAAAACAAAATTCAACCTTAAAAAGCTCAAAAAAGTTTTCTCAAGATGGCAGAATGATTTGTATGGCAAAGCATGGAATGCACTTTATATGGAAAACCACGACCAACCCCGTGTAATCAACCGTTACGGTAGCACAAAGTACAGAGTAGAAAGTGCAAAAATGCTTGCAGTTACATATATTTGCCAGAGTGGTACACCCTTTATTTATCAGGGTCAGGAAATCGGTATGGTAAACTATCCTTTCGAGAGTATTGACCAGTACACCGACGTTTCCACAATCAATAACTATGGTGTTGCAAAGAAACTTTTAGGTGCAGAAAAGGCACTTAACCTTGCAAACTACGCTTCCCGTGATAACGCAAGAACTTGCGTACAGTGGAACGCAGAAAAGAACGCAGGTTTCACAACCGCAGACGACCCCTGGTTCTTTGTTAACCCCAACTACAAGGAAATCAACGTTGAGACGGCAGATAAAGACCCCGACAGTATCCTTAACTTCTACCGTGCACTTCTCAAATTCAGAAAAGAAAATGAGATTGTTATTTACGGAGATTACAAAGAGCATTACAAAAATAGCAAGGACCTTTACGTTTACGAAAGAAACTACGAAGGTAAGCGTTTACTCGTAATCAACTCTTACACTGAAGACGGCGTTAAATTCAAAGCACCTAAGGGCTTTGATTTAGCAAAGGGTAAATTAGTTCTTTCAAACTATAAAGACACTGCTATTCAGGACAACGGCTTCACAACCAAGCCCTACGAAACAAGAGTTTATCTTTTTGATTAATTAAATTATTATCAAAACCCGACAGAAAGCATCACGCCATCCTGTCGGGTTGTTTTATCTTCGTATCGAATTTTTAGTATTTATAGTCTTTTTTCAGGAAAGAAATAACCAGTATTGCAATATTACATATAGATATTAGCAAAAACATAGATCCAAATACCATATCATCCATATCAGGACCAATA
>JAZRFO010000094.1:0-5531 GCA_045643685.1 Acutalibacteraceae bacterium | reverse complement strand
GAAGAGCTGGAACCTTGATTTCAGTAATGCCGAAATCATTGAAAAGGGTGCAGTAAGAGTCGTTTATAAGGTTGACAGAACCTTCAGAAACTCAACATTTACAGAGTATTATTGCATTTATAACGACCTCGAAAGAATTGACGTTGACTACGAGGCAGACTGGAAAGAGGACCACGTTGTTCTTAAAGCGGATTACCCCGTAGACGTAAATGCAACAAAGGCTACCTTTGACATTCAGTTCGGTAATATTGAGCGTTCAACAACTACCAATACAACTTGGGAATTCGCTCAGTTTGAAGAAAGTATGCACAAATGGGTTGACCTTTCCGATAACGGCTTCGGTCTTTCAATTATTAATGACTGTAAATACGGTTGCGACGTAAAAGATGGTCACATAAGACCCACTCTTTTCCGTTGTGCTACAAATCCCAACCACATTCAGGACAGAGAGAAACACTCTTTCACATTCTCAGTTTATCCTCACGCAGGCAGAGTTTCCGACTCAGGTGTTGTTAACGAGGCATTTAACGTGAACTTCCCTCTTTACGCAGTTCCTGTTGCGGCTCACGAGGGTACGCTTCCCGGTGAATATTCACTTGTTGAGTGCGATAAAGAGAATGTTGTTGTTGAAACTGTTAAGGTTGCCGAGGATAGCGATAATATCATCGTAAGAGCATACGAAACCTGGAACAGTAAAACTCCCGTAACACTTACCTTTGCAGGTGAAATCCTTGAGGCTACCGAGTGTAACCTTATGGAAGAACAGGATGAAACTGTTGAATATTCAGGCAACACACTCAAAGCAACCTTCAAACCCTTTGAGATTAAGACATTCAAAGTAAAAGTTAAATAAGGTGAATTATGAGCTATAGTTTTTTTGCTATGGTATCGCGTATGAAGTATATTGACCGTTGGGCGCTTATGCGTAACACCGAAAACGAAAGTCTTGACAGCCACTCTAAAGAAGTGGCTGTTATAGCCCACGCTCTTGCCCTTATAGGTAACAGGCGTTTCGGTAAAAATTACAACGCAGACCGTGCAGCGGTGTTGGGACTTTATCACGATGCCCACGAAATTATAACAGGGGATATGCCAACCCCCGTAAAATATCAGAATGAAGATATTTTAGTAGCTTTCAAAGCGGTAGAGGATTCTGCCAACGAAAAGCTTTTAAGTAAATTACCCGAGGATTTACAGGATGATTTCCGCGACTTGCTTACGGAAAATGACGCTGAACTTAAGCATCTCGTAAAAGCGGCGGATAAATTAAGCGCCCTCATAAAATGTATCGAGGAGCGCAAAGCAGGTAATACTGAATTTATTGAGGCAGAAAAAGCCACCAGAAAACGCATTGAGGAAGCGGATATTCCCGAAGCAAATGTGTTTATGGACGAATTTATTCCTGCGTACGAACAGACACTTGATACACTATAAAAAAAGTTCCGACCGATTGGTCGGGGCTTTTTTAATGAATGATGAATAATGTAGAATGAATAATTTCGGGGCAAATCCGATTTTACCCTATAAGAAACTTCCAAAGTGACTCGAAGAATGCTACCATCAACTTCATAACGTTAAGGAAACTGGTCTGGCTTGAGGCGTTGCTTAATGCATCAAGGAAATCGTTTCCGAGAGTTGCTTTAACCTTTGTAAATGTCTGGTTGTTAACGTCATTCTGCATAAATTGAGGGTATTCAGGCATATCGTTAACAGTCAACTGAACGTCGCTGTTGAAAAGAACCTTGTAGAATTCGCCATGTCCGTCGTGGGTAGTACTGTGGAGCATATCCTTAATAAACCAGGTGCATTCGGGTAATGCGCAAGTAGATGCGTCAATAACCCTGTCGGGTGAAATGTATCTTGTTTCGGGGTAACGTGCCTGAGTGTAATCCTCGGGGAGCATTTCGCCGATATAAGCACAGGTTGCGCCTATGGTTGCGTACTGGGTGTCAACAGTACCGTCTGAGTTGTTTTTGTAAGCGGTAACAAGGGGAGTACGCTGCATATTGTAACCTGCAACGATGTAGATTTTTGTGCCGTTAGCCTGAGCATCTTTAAGGAGTTCTTCGCATTTCTGCTGAACCTCGTAATGATAGAAATCAAGTTTTTCCAGAAGAACGGGGTGAGTGCTTTCGGAAATCTTCATAAACTCTTTTGCGCTCTCGTAATACTCGTGGGGAACAAAGCTCCATATACCCGCCATGTTTCCGAAAATGGGGATAAGTGCCTCATCAAAAACTCTGTCCTTAAGGTTATAAACCAACTCGTCTGCAATGCCTACAAGTCCTGTGAATACACCGCCTGCATCAAGCATTTCAACAAGGGTGTAAAGGATACCTGCAAGAGCATCACTGCCGACGTCGGGAATAGCGCAGTTTGCGTAGTTAACAAGGGCGTCCTTGTTTATTTCAACCTTGCCGTTGAAAAGCTCACCTGCAACTGCAGTACCCTGTAAGGGACAACACTGGAAGATAATTGTTTCAATGTCATCTGTACCGTAAAGCCTGATGTAGGACATTGTAACAACGCCACCCATTGAGGATGCTCTGAATCTTACTGTGTCGTGCTTGGTAAGTTCTTTTACTTCCTGAATGTAAGTGTGAAGTTTTTCTGCATTTTCTACAGGGTCAAGACGGAAATCGTAACCAAAATAATAGTTGTGGTCAATACTGTGTACGGGCTCTGCCTCGGGATGGAACTCCTCGGAGGTAACTCTTTCGTGGGATTTACCTTCGTTGTCAAGGGCGAGCATACCAAAGGATTTGTTAACACAGTCGATTAAAACGTCACCGAAAGCATCGTAATCGTGGTCAAGCAAGAGTTGACCTGCCGCAGGAACAAGAGGTGCGAAATCGTTTAAAATATCGCTTGTTTCGGGACGGAAAAGGGTGCGTTCGTTTTCTGTACCTGCGTCGAGGTACACGTATCCGCTACCGAGAGCCGCAACGTAAATAATGGGCGGTTCACCGCAATTACAACGGTCAGTACCCGCAAAGCAAGGTAAAATACCTATAGCGAGAATAACAACCGAGAGTATAACTGAAAAAGCTTTTTTCATATTTAATCCCCCTAAAATATAAAAGTATTTAATAACATTATATTAGCACACACGCTCAAACCTTTAAAGTGTGCATAATTTACAAAAATATCCAACTCTTTTTTTGCATTTCAACTATTAAGGGGTTGTTGTGAAAATCTTAATAGTATGATAAACTTAAAAATATAAATATGTAAAATTTTAGCCTATATGGAGAATGAAATGTCCTATTCATCATTTGCAAGCGTTTACGATAGTCTGACTTTTAACGTGGACTACGAAAAACGAGCCGATTATATTACAGAAATTTTAAAACAGAATAATATTACGGAGGGTCTTCTTCTTGACCTCGCCTGTGGTACGGGCTCACTTTCCGTTGAGTTTGCCAAAAGGGGCTACGAGGTTATAGCTACGGATGCCTCGGCTGATATGCTTATGGAGGCTCAGAATAAAGCCTTTTCCGAAGGATTCAACATAATGTTTTTGTGTCAGAAAATGGAGGAAACTGACCTTTACGGCACCGTCAGGGGTGTGGTTTGCTCCCTTGACAGTATAAACCATTTAGCCAGTGCCACGGAAATGGAACAGACCTTTCAGGTGCTTAAAAACTTCGTTGATGACGGGGGAATAATGATTTTTGACGTGAATACCCTCTACAAGCATCGTAATATTCTGGGAAATAATACCTTTGTATATGACGAAAAGGATGTTTTCTGCGTGTGGCAGAACCGACTTTTTGAGGATAACAAAACCGTGGGCATAAACCTTGATTTCTTTGTAAAATCAGGCAGAAATTACGAAAGATTCAATGAAAATTTCAAAGAAATTGCCTTTACTGATGATGAAATTACCTCTGCCGTAGAAGGGGCAGGCTTTAAGGTGCTCAATCGCTATGCGGACTTTACCTTTGAGGCTCCCACCCAGGACACGGAGCGCGTTTATTACGTAATAAGGAGAGAATATAATGGATAATCTTATGTATTTAAAAAGCGGTACCGATATCCGCGGTACGGCTATTGAAAAAGACGGCAAACCCATTGACCTTACTGACGAAAGACTTATTAAAATTATATGTGCTTATGTTGATTTTCTTAAAGGTAAATTATCTAAAAATGACCTTCAGATTGCCGTTGGCTATGACTCCCGGGTTTCCTCACCACGTATAGCCGAAACTGTCTGCAAAACCCTTGCAACTCTCGGTGTAAAGGTCTATGATTGCGGTCTTTCTTCCACTCCTTCTATGTTTATGTCGGTGGTGAATTTCGGTGTGGATTCCGCCGTTGAAATTACCGCAAGTCACCTTCCTATGGAGATGAACGGACTTAAATTTTTCACTCGTGAGGGTGGCTTTTCAGGGGATGATATCAAGGTGATTCTCACCTCTGCCGAGAAAATTGAAACCCCGATTTCCCTTGAAAATAAAGGGATTTTAACACTTGATAATATGGAAAAATACTGTTCCGACCTTTGCGAAATGATTAAAGAGGGTGTTGGAGCAGAGGACTTCGAAAAACCTCTCAAGGGTCTTAAAATCGTTGTTGATGCAGGTAACGGTGTGGGTGCTTTTTATGCCGAAAAAGTCCTTGAAGTTTTGGGCGCTGATACGGACGGAAGTCGCTTTTTAGAGCCTGACGGCACCTTCCCCAATCACATTCCTAACCCCGAAAATAAGGTGGCTATGCAGAGCATCTGCGAGGCAGTTGCCCTGAGTGGCGCGGACCTTGGTGTTATCTTTGATACGGACTGTGACAGAGCCGCCTGTGTTGACGAAAAAGCCTTTGAAATCAACAGAAACAAGCTTGTTGCTCTTGCTTCTTATATCGCTCTTAAAGGGAACGAGGGTGGCACAATTGTTACCGACTCCGTTACATCCGACGGTCTTAATAAGTTTATAGAAACTGACCTTAAAGGTGTTCATCATAGGTTCAAGCGTGGCTACAAAAACGTTATTGACGAGGCTATAAGACTTCAGAATGAAGATGGCAAAAACGCACCTCTTGCCATTGAAACCTCGGGTCACGCCGCATTCAGGGAGAACTACTATCTTGATGACGGTGCCTACCTTGTAACCAAGATAATTATCGAAGCTGCAAAGCTCCGTAAAGAGGGTAAAACTATTGGCAATTTAATAGAAAATCTTGAGATTCCCCTTGAGGAAAAAGAGGTAAGATTTACCATAAATCTTAAGGATTTCAAGGATTACGGACTTTTGGTAATCAATGATTTTAAAACCCTTTGCCAAAACACCGACGGCATATCCGTTGCACCTGTAAATCACGAGGGAGTGAGGGTCAATTTTGACCAAAATAATGGTGACGGATGGCAACTTTTACGAATGAGTGTCCACGAACCCTTGTTGGTTTTGAATTGCGAAAGTAACACTCGGGGCGGATGCGAAAAAATGCTTGATTTCTTCAAAAAATTTATAACCAAATATGCAGAATTAGATACCTCAAAATTAATATAATTCCAAATGAGAAATTGCGACGTTGCA
>JAZRFO010000093.1:0-1816 GCA_045643685.1 Acutalibacteraceae bacterium | reverse complement strand
GATGGGGGTATCAATAAATTGACCTACTTCAGAAAACTCAACAATCTCGTCAAATTTCTTATCAATCTCGGATTTACTCATACCAAGAATTGCACCATTGAGATAAACATTCTCACGACCCGTAAGCTCGGGATGGAAGCCTGTACCAACCTCGAGCATAGAGGTGATTCTACCGTTAAGGTATATATTACCTTTAGTGGGTGTAGTAACGCGGCAGATAAGCTTAAGAATAGTTGATTTGCCTGCGCCATTTCTTCCTATAATTCCTATTGTTTCGCCTTTTTTTACTTCAAAGGATAAATCGTTGACCGCAAGAAATCTCTCATTTTTTTCGTGGGCTTTTTCACCTATTTTCAGGTTAGGGTCTTCTTTTTTCAAAAGCTTTGCTATTTTGGACTGTATTTCACCCTTAAGTGTAGCGCCACCAATGGCACCAAGGCGGTATTCTTTGGATACATTTTCAACTTTTACTGCTAATTCTGACATACTGCACCTCACACTGTATCCATAAAGGTTTTTTCTGACTTACTGAACATAAGAGCGCCCACAAATGCAACACCAATAGTTGTAACAAGGCTGATAGCAAAGAAGAGCCAATCAATTTCACCTGTACCTAAAAATGCATAACGAAACACATTGATTGCCGGGGTTACGGGGTTGAGCATATATACGCTGTACAATATCTCGTTTGAAATAATCTGCGAACGACTGAACATATCGTATGCCACAGGTGAACAATAACTCCAAAGGCTGACACCAAAACCAACCACCATAGCCAAATCTCTGTACTTTGTGGTAAGTGAAGAAATAATCATACCAAAGCCCATACCAAGTGTTGCCAACTGAATAAGCACTACAGGGGTAAGGAGTATGTATATATTAGGTGTGACTCCTGCACCTGTTACAAGATAATATACCAAGAAGCACAGCATAAAAGCAAACTGAATAAAGAAGCCTATAAACTGTGAAATTGCCGTGGAAATGGGCATTACAAGGCGTGGGAAATAAACCTTGCCGAGTATACCTGCATTACCGGTAAATGTGTGGGAAGTCTCAGTAAGACAATATGAAAAGAGTGTCCACACAATTGTACCTGATAAATAAAATATAAAATTAGGCACACCCTTTGCGCCAAGACCTGCAATATTGCCAAAGAAAACAGAGTAAACAACCGTTGTGAAGAACGGCTGAATAACCGCCCAGGCAGGACCTAAAACAGTCTGCTTGTACTTTGCAACAAAGGTACGACGAACAAAAAGAAGAATCAAATCCTTACAGTTTTTGAGACCCTTTATATCCATATCTAATATCTTGTTTTCCGACTTAACAATCGTAGTCCATTTTTGTTCTGACATATTTATCTCCTACGTTTTTTAGGTAGCTCAAGCCATTCCCCTAATATTTCATCCCATTCTTCCGGTTGCATTTTCATAAAACCGCCTGCAGAAAAAAATGTGAGTTCTCCAGAATATAATTTATTCTCACAATATAAAAAATCAACTCTTAAATGTGGAATATCTATTGAAAGTTTTTTTGCGATATTAATCATTTCATCAAGATAGTCAGGTTTTTCAAAGATGTTTCCGGCGTGCTCTCCCGTAGATAAATCCAGATAATTCCACTCTAAATCGTAGAAATCCTTCAATAATGTTCCATCCTCTTTTTTTGTACCTACTTTAACAAAACGAGGAACTCCATTAAAGCAAAATATATTGTAATGTAAAAGTTGATCACCGTTACTGTTTTTTAAATATGGTTCACAAATAATTTTTCTTGGAATGTTTTTATACGGCCACTCTCTTTTATGTAGATAGTA
>JAZRFO010000092.1:0-8050 GCA_045643685.1 Acutalibacteraceae bacterium | reverse complement strand
CAAGATATCTTTGCGGTAATCCTAAGCCCGTTTCCGTTTACGGTGCAACCTTCCAGAAGTTATTTAACAGACCCGAAATTAAAGGTGGCAAGGGTTATAGCTCTGTTTCTGCAGGCGAAAATGATATCTGTGACGTTGAAGACCTTGCAACTGCACTTATTCGTTTTGATAATGGTCTTGTGCTTTCTGTCGAAGCAAGTTTCTCACTGAATATCAAAAATGGTGAGGGTAATATTCAATTCTTCGGTACTAAAGCGGGTGCCAAACTTGACCCTCAGGTTGAAATATTCACTGACGAAAACGGTCACCTTATTGATATAAGTTTCAATAAGGATACAAGCCTTGCTTTTGACGGTCTTTTCTGTCGTGAAATTGACCATTTTGTTGACTGTGTAATGAATGGTACATCTTGTATTGCTCCTGCAGAAGATGGTGTTGAAATTATGAAGATACTCGATGCGATTTACGAATCTGCAAGAACAGGTCACGAGGTTGTTATCGATTAATGAAAAAGGCTAAAATTACCGCCCTTTGCGGTATGATAACGGCTTTATCTGTCGTAATTATGCTTACCTCAACAATTCTGCCGGTGCTTATGTATGTGTTACCAATAGTCACAAGTATCGGTGTGTTGCTTGTAAGTGAAATTGCAGGTAAAAAATGGGCTTTCGGTGTTTATTTTTCAACTGCAGTATTGTCAATGATACTTTTGACGGATAAAGAAACAGCCCTTACGTACACCGTATTCTTCGGGTATTATCCGCTTATGAAAAATACTTTTGAAAAACTTCCCCGGGTTTTGTCGCGTGTATTGAAAACGCTTGTTTTTAATGCGGCAGCAGTAAGTATAGGCTTTATCGGAGTGTGGTTTTTAGGTGTGTCAGGGGAGGAATACGCAGAACTTGGGAAATTCACCATTCCGTTGCTTCTTATACTCGCAAACGTAGCATTCATAATGTACGATTTTGCCATTACAAAAAATGGTGTTCTGATGGAGCGAGTAGCCCGAAAAATCAAGGGTAAATTTCGAATATAACAAATACAGAGTCGTAAGGATTTATATGCTCCTTACGGCTTGTTGTTTTTTTAACAAATTTGGCGAATTATGGTTCATTTTCTATTGACAAAGGGTAGCCAAAAAAGTTATACTTTATATCGTATGGATATTTAATAAATGGAGGTAATACCTATGCAGAAAAAGACAGTTGCTCTTACCGGCTCATCAGGTACAATGGGTTGGGCAGGTTTTAAAGAGCTCTATGCCAAGAAAAATGAATTCAACATCGTTGTTCTTAACAGAGACAGTGAAAAGAACAGAAAAAAATTCGCAGCTTATGAAAATGACCCTGCAGTTAGATTAGTTTGGGGTGACCTTACTAATTATGACGATGTTCTTGAAATGGTAAACGGTGCCGATTACGTGCTTCACGTTGGTGGTATGGTTTCACCCGCTGCAGACTACTATCCTGTTAAAACTCAGAAAACAAACGTTGCCGCTGCTCAGAATATTGTTAACGCAGTTAAGGCTCAGCCTGACCCCGACGCTGTTAAAGTTGTCTACATAGGTACAGTTGCTGAAACAGGTGACAGAAACGCTCCCATCCACTGGGGTAGAACAGGTGACCCTCTCAAGGTAAGTGTTTACGACCACTATGCTATCAGTAAAATTAAGGCAGAAGCAGTTTTTGCTGAATCAGGTCTTAAGCATTGGGTATCACTCCGTCAGTCAGGTATTCTTTACCCTGCAATTCTTAAAAATCTTGAACCCATTATGTACCACGTTCCGATTAACGGTATGCTTGAATGGGCAACAGTTGAGGACTCAGGTCGTCTTCTTGCAAATGTTTGTGGTGACGATATTCCCGAAGAATTCTGGAGACGATTCTACAACATCGGTTCAGGTGAAGAGTACAGAATTACAAACTACGAGTTCGAAGACCTCCTTTTGGGTACTCTTGGTCTTGGTTCACCCAAGAAACTCTTTGACCCCCATTGGTTCACAACCCGTAACTTCCACGGTCAGTGGTACTATGACGGTGATGAACTTGAGAAATATTGTCATTTCCGTGCAAATATTCCTGTTAAGGATTATTTCAAGAGTATGATGAACAATGTTGAGTCTTACTACAAATTAGCATTCCTTGCAAAGCCCTTTGCACCTATTCTTAAGAAACTCTGGATGAAGAAAATCGCAGAGACTCCCGAGTATGGTACACTCTGGTGGGCAGAAAATAAAGTTGATGTCAGAATGACTGCTTACTACGGCAGTATGGAAGAATACGAAAAACTTCCCAGAAGCTGGAATGATTTCGAAATCATCATCCCTGCTAAGCAGACAACTGCAGACGACGTTGTTGTTCTTGACCATGGTTATGATGAAACAAAACCCTTTGATTCTCTCACTCTCGAAGACCTTCAGAAAGCAGCAGAGTTCAGAGGCGGTAAATGTCTTGCTACAGAAATCGTTGATATGTACACACCTGTTAAATGGGTAAGTGCAAGAGGTACAGAGTTCGAAATGTCACCCAACCTTGTTCTTAAAGGTGGTCACTGGTGTCCTGCTGAACTTCCCTGGCCTTGGAAATATGACGAAGAAGCAAGAATTAATCCGTTCTTTGCACAGGTTTGGGACCGTAAGGGCGAAGATAACGTATATGGCCCCGAAATCTTTGATAACTTTAAGGAGAAGGTTACAGAATGAAAGTATTTATGATTGGCGGTACAGGACTTCTTGGTTGTGAAGCCGCACGTATATTTATTGAAAGAGGTCACGAAGTAACAAGTGTTGCTCTTCCTCCTCTTCCCGAAGGAGCACCCATTCCTGAGGAAATGAAACTCGAATTTTGCAACATCTATGAGAAATCAGACGATGAAATCCGTGAGTTACTCAAAGGTCACGATTGCTTCGTTTTCGCTGCAGGTATCGACGAGCGTGTTGAATTCCCCGCACCTGTTTACGATGCATATTACAAATACAATATTCAGCCTCTCGAAAGAATTCTTCCTCTTTGTAAAGAGGTTGGTGTTAAGAGCGCTGTTATTCTCGGTTCCTACTTTGCATACCTTGCAAAAGAGCGTCCCGATATGAAGCTTACTGAAAAGCATCCCTACATCAGAAGCAGAATCGACCAGGAAAACGTTGCATTCTCCTTTGCTGATGAAAACTTCGATGTATCAGTTCTCGAACTTCCCTACATTTTCGGTACTCAGCCCGGTAGAAAACCCGTTTGGGTTATCCTTATTGAGCAGATTAAGAGAATGGATAAACTTCCCTTCACAATGTATCCCGGTGGCGGTACTGCAATGCTTACAGTACGTCAGGTAGGTGAGGTTATCGTTGGTGCCGCTGAAAAGTCCAAAGGCGCAAAGGCATGGCCCATCAGTATGTATAACCTTACATGGAAGGAATTCCTTAAAATCGTTTATGCCGCAAGAGGTATGGGCGAAAATCGTAAGATTATCAGCGTAGCACCCTGGATGATGAGAATGGGTCTCGGCGGTGTTAAAAAGGAATATGCAGAAAAGGGTATTGAAAGCGGTATTGACGTTGACGGACTTGCAGATATTATGGCAATCAATCTCTTTATTCCCGACCGTTTCTCAAAAGAACTCGGCGCAACTGACGACGATATCAAATCAGCAATCTTCGATTCAATCAAAGTTTCACAGGCCGCATACGATGGCACAGTTAAACTTCTTGAAATGAAGGGTGAATAATTGAATTTAAAACCGTCTGCGAAAGCAGGCGGTTTTTATTATTTGAAATCCGTAAACTTGCCACTTGCAATTAAGTCTTTCTGTCATAAACTCCCTAACCGTACTCATATACTTGTATAGAACTCATTCAGGGGGAATATAAGTATGAATTACGATTATGAACAAAGAGCAGAATCTTTGGGTCGCTACATAATTGAAAGCAAATCAACCGTAAGAGCAACTGCCAAAAAATTCGGTGTTTCAAAGTCTACCGTACACAGTGACGTTACCAAGCGGTTACGACGGATTAATCCCGAGCTTTTTTCAGAGGTGCGAAAGGTTTTGGATGTTAATAAAGAGGAGCGACATATACGGGGCGGAATTGCCACAAGAGAAAAATATAAAAAAGAGGCTATTGTTTCCAAATAGCCCTGCGAGGTTGACAAAAAACGCCGAAAAGGGTATATTAAATATAATAAATTCCTCATTCGGAGATGTTAAATATGAAAAAATATTTTGCTTTAGTGTTAACTTTAGTTATGTTGTTGAGTCTTGGTGCTTGTGGTGAGAAAGAGTATTATGACGACCCTCACGCTCTTGAAACTGCTGATACCTATTACGGCATTGATAATGACGGCGGTTCAATAACCCTTACACCTGACTCTGCCAAGGTTATGCTTGGGGTTTATTCTGCTAAGCAGTTGGGTCTTAAAAAAACTATTGACCAATACGATTTGGTTCTTAGTGCTACAACCTACGAGGGTAAAGATGGTTGCAAAATCGAGGCTTTTGCCAATGGTGAAAAGACTGCAGAAGGCACATTTTTGATAATCGGTACTCAGTGTTATGTTTACAACACAAAAACTGAAAAGTACACCATGCTTTCAAACTCTACCAATAAAACCACGGGCAAAGAATCAACTTCACCTGCGGATACCATACCCGACGACCCGGATATAACTTTCCAGTACCACAAAGAAAATAACTATCTTATGAGACAAAGATTTTCTGAGTACGAATATCAGAAATTGGGTCTCGCTAAAGAGGTTAACGAATACGTTTTTGTTGTTAATGGTAATAAGGGCATTGCCATTGACACAGCTGAAGTTTACTATGTAGATGTTTACGAAAAGAACGGCGAAAACACAGGCGTAAGATTGGGTTTTTCCGCCACGGGTGATGACTATATTTATAACTCAGAATATAAAGTTTACGAAAAAATCGAAAAATAAAACTCAAAGCACTGTGATGTTTCACAGTGCTTTGTTTTTTAGTAATTGGCGAGAATTTCTTCCGCTTTCTTTTTCACCATGTAAATAAGGTCGTTTGGCATTCGTACTTTTACTCTGCCGCCAAACTGTACAACCCAGGCTGCAAGTCCATCGCTTACTGCCGCGTTTGTCCTTAGGATAAAATGGTCCTCGTCAAGCTTCTGTATACGTACTCTGTCACCGAAACGGTCAAGCATAGGCTCAAGCAAATTATTGTTACAAGCGAGTTCAACAGGCTTCGGCTCACCGCTGTACATATTAAAAAGCTTGGATGCATAATCTGCGGAATCAAAATAGTTTTTATAATTTGAAACCTCGGAAAAATGACGGGCAGGGGTGTTGGTGATTTTATATTTTTTAATCTTCTCAACCCTTAAATGCATAAGGTTGTCATATTTTTCGTTGTTGCACACAAGGTAGTAGTGGTCGTCGGACCATATAAAAGCATACGGGCTTACGTTGTATGTCTTTTCTTCACTGGCGGTTTTGAATTCATCGGTTATTTTTCGTCGAGAGTAAGTGATGCTTACCTTGACCCCATTGGTAATAGCCTCGTTGATATTATGTATAATGTGGTAAATATCCTCGTTCTTGGTTTTGGGGCGGTTGTCAACATAAACCTGTGAATGGAGGATTTTTGCCTGTTTTTCACCTGCAAAACGTTCTATTTTTTCAACAAGCTCGTTGGTCTTTTTCTGAGAAATAAAGTTTGCCGCCTGAACCGCATCTGTAAGTAAACGTATTTCTGCAAGTTGGAACTTTCTTTCACCCAAAAAGTAACCGCCGCCGCTTCTTGAGCCGGTGTGAATAATATCGTAGCCGTACTCTCTCAATACGTCTATGTCTTTATAAATGGACTTTCTTTCTGCAGGAATACCAAGCTTCCCTAATTCATCGCAAAGCTGAGTAGCGGAAATATAGTGGGTTTCGTCGGTTTTCTGTTCGAAAATCTCTGCAAGATACAAAAGTTTAAGTTTTGAGTTCTTTACACCTGCCATAAAAATACTCCTTTGTTCCATTTATTGTACTATGAAAACATTGTACTATAAAAAGCGTATTTTGTAAACTATAATATGGTTTTTATTGTTTACAAAAAGGGGTAACGGGTGTATAATTATATGATAAAGTTACTATCGGGAGGTGTAACAATGGTCGGTTTAAAAATCGGTCTTGATATAGGCACGGGCTATGTAACAGCCGCGGTCGAGGGTAAAGGTGTTGTCCTTTGTGAACCGGCGGTTGTAGCACTTGAAAGGGAAACGGGAAATGTTATTGCCGCAGGTTCAAAAGCTGCCGAAATGACAGGACGTTGTCCCGATGCCATAAAGCTTGTGCGACCTCTTTTGAGCGGTGGTGTTTCCGAGCTTGAAAGTAGTGAAAAGCTTTTAAGGGCATTCCTTGAAAAAATTTGTAAAAATAAAATATTCAAGCCCACCGTTGTTGCCACAGTTCCTGCAGGGGTAACAAACCTTGAAAAACGTAATGTTTTAGGTTGTATTCTCAGGGCGGGTGCCGGCAGAGCAACTCTTATTGAAGAACCATTAGCCGCCGCCTTGGGTATAGGTGTTATGCTCAATAAACCCTACGGTACTATGATTGTCAATGTTGGTGCAGGTACAACGGGCGTTGCGGTTGTTACCATGGGTAGTGTTGCAGTTGCCAAGAGTGCACCCATTGGCGGAAATAATATGGATAAAATTATAAAGACTTACCTTAAGGCTAACCGCGGTGTTGCCGTTGGCAGACTTACAGCCAAGGAACTTAAGCATATTTTAGGCGGTGCCAAAATGCGCGATGAAACAATTGCCGCCATTTCTAAGGGTAAGGATATGTCCGATGGTATGCCCATGTTTTTTGAGGTTACGGCTCAGGAAATTAACTATGCCATCCGCGACAGTATAGATGAGATATGTAGGGTCATTACGGACGTTTTGGAGGTCACTCCGCCCGATTTAATCAAGGATATTACCGATGACGGCATTTTTCTTTGTGGCGGTATGGCGGACCTTTACGGGCTCGATAAATATATAACCGACGTAACGGGTATTAAAGTTAATATTCCCGGTAATCATACCAATGTGGCAGCGTTAGGTTGCCTCAGAGCCCTCAATGAGCCGGGTTATCTTTCTCAGAACGGTTATCATTTTGTAACCCTTGAAACTCTCAATCTGTGAGGTATTTATGAAATTACTTGTTATTGATGGAAACTCCATTCTCAACCGTGCATTTTACGGCGTGAGATTACTTACAACCAAAGATGGTAAATTCACCAATGGTATATTCGGTTTTATGAACATACTTATGGGTATGCTTGAAGAATATAAACCCGACTCCGTAGCAGTTGCCTTTGACGTAAAATCACCCACATTCAGGCACGAAATGTACGATGCCTATAAGGGTACACGTAAACCTGCTCCTTCCGAGCTTATAGAACAGTTTCCTACACTTAAAGAACTTTTAGGTTACCTCGGCTTTACTGTAGTTGAAAAGCCCGGTTACGAGGCGGATGATATTTTAGGCACACTTTCTGCCTCTTGCGGAAAAGACGATTTCTGTTACATTGCCACAGGGGACAGGGATAGCCTTCAGCTTGTACGTGAAAACGTAAACGTTCTTCTCGCAACTACCAGAATGGGCAAATCCGAAACCGTTAAATATGATATTGCTAAAATTAACGAAGTTTACGGTGTAACTCCCGAGCAACTTATTGATATCAAGGCCATACAGGGTGACACCTCCGACAATATTCCCGGGGTTGCAGGTATTGGTGAAAAGGGTGCCGCCGACCTTATACAGAAATTCGGTTCAATTGAGTATATTTACGATAATTTAGCAGACCTCGAAATAAAACCCGGTATGAAGGTTAAGCTTGAAACTTCAAAAGATAATGCCTTTTTGAGTAAAAAATTAGGTACAATATGCCTTGAAGCACCCATTGATACGGACTTGAACTCATACACAATCAAAGAGCCTGATTCTGAAAAGGCGGCAAATCTCCTTGTTTCACTTGAAATGTTCAAGATTTTAAACCGACTTAATCTTGACTCTGTTAAAGTAAGCGAAAATGCCGATACAAAGACCAT
>JAZRFO010000091.1:0-5408 GCA_045643685.1 Acutalibacteraceae bacterium | reverse complement strand
CCGCAGGAAGTGAGCAACTGGTTTATAAAGATAAATACAAGGAGAACCCATATCACACCGCCACCTGTCATTCTGACAACAGGAAGCATAAGGGCGATGAATATGATATTAAGCACGTTGCTTAATATAAGAATCTTCTTTTTACCAAAGCGCCTTATAAGGAACGGGGCAAAGAGATTCGGCCACAATGAGGCATTACCTGCAATGGCGGTAATTACTGCATACTGTGCCGCTGAGCAAGCTGCCTGATAGTTGTACATCCAACCAAGTATTGTACCGAACGAGCCTTCCAGGAAGCCTACCCACCCTGCAAGTGATATAATCCAGAAATATTTATTCCTTGCAACCGCGCGGAACGAGTCTATAAAACTCATATTCACGGTATGGTTCTTCGGTTGAACAATTCGTTCCTCGGTGTTTACATAAATAATGATTGATACCAGGAAGCCCACGATAAGCATAGGTGGATAGAGCACTCTGTAAACTGTCATATCATAGAGTGTGTTGTCCCCTGTTATTGCCTTTGCCACAATGGGAAGAAAGATACTTGCGATTGAGGGTGAAATATTCTCAATAACCGACTTCACCGCGTAGACGTCCGTACGCTCAATTGAATTGGGTGACAGAACGTTAATTATACTGTCGTTGGCATCCAACAGGAAGTTATAGAAGAACTGAAAACCAATGTTAAAGAGCAACACGGTTATGCACTTCACAGGCATACTCATAAGCTCGTATGGTGCCCATATAAATCCGATACCGAGAAGAACTGTGGGCAGACCCATTGTAAGAATATACGGGCGGTATTTGCCCTTCATACTCTTAGAGTTATCAATCATTCTGGCACGAAGTCCTGTAAGGGGGAAGCTTGCCACAACACTGAGTATGTAAATGAAGTAAATTGATGTGGGCGGAATACCGATAGTGTTTCCGATAAGGGTATTACCCACGCTCAATATCATTGTGCTGACACAATAGACGATAAACTTAACACCGATACCACCAACGGCAAGGGAAACAATCTCCCTGAAAGGGATAAATCTGCCGTCGGGGGCAGTTCTCCAATGATTTTTGAGGGATAGAAGAAGATTCAATACTTTGTTTTTCATTTCATCACCACAGTTGTAACAGATTTGGGCGTTAATTTAATTTCATTTGAAGTAGCCTTGCACTCTGTAAGGTTATTGTCTTTATCCGTAACAGAAAGCAGAATATCATCATATCGGGGTAACGTAATCCCCTTTTCACTTTCTGAATTATTAACCACAACAAGAACAATTTCATTATCTTTTTTGAAGGCAGTAACAAGAATATCCTTATCGTCAACACGTGCCTCAATACGCTTTGAACCTGGCTTTACATACTTTGAATAGTTACCTGTCACGTAATATCTCTTAGTAATTTCAAAGGTCTTATCTTCAAGATTTATGTATATAAGTCCGTCGCAATAATCCACCTCAGAAACGGCAATCCAATGCTGCCACGAAACCGCGTTAAGCAGGGTAAAATCCTCGTACATTGTACGTGCGGTAACAAGGGCAGAATCCATACCATAATCTCTGCCACCCTGCATATGAGTCCATTCACTCATAATAACAGATACATCGGGATAATTCTTATCCATAAACTTGCGAAATCGCTTTACAAAGCCAAGTCTGTCATTAAGAAACGGAATGGTTATTGGCAAAGGTAATGGCAGACAATAGGAATGAACATCTACACCATCAAGGTGATTACGGACATTCTTATCCTTAAGGAGCTGTCGGGTATAAGATTTGTTAAACCAACGCAAATCACCTGATTCTGCGCCCGAAAGCTTTACATTTTTGAGGGATTCGCGTTTATCAATTTCCTCGGCAAAAACCTTGAAAACATTTTTCACACTACGTGGGCGGTAAAAGCAACCCTCCTGACCGCCATTCCACACCCATATAGGCTCGTTGACGGGTGAAATGTATTTTATAGGCATACCCTCACCCACAAAATGCTCGGTAACATCAAGGCAATATTTTGCAAATTCTTTATAATTCTTTTTACTGATATTCTCGTGAAAAAGCTGATGCTTTTTGTTGTGGGCAAGTCCGTTTTTAGTGAGCCTTTCAATAGGTGAATTAACAAAGAATATTACTTCATCAGCACCATTTTCAACGCACTTTTTCATCATATAAACTGCGTTGGCATCGCGATTCCAGTCATATTCACCGGGGGCTGTTTCAAAGCATTCTGTAGCGCGGGCAGGTTGACTGTATTCACCCTTGCCCGAATGCTTGGAGCCACCACCAATATTGTAGCGGTAAACTCCCATACCGATGCCTGTTTCTTTGTTATATAAAAGCTCGGCGATTCTGTCACGGACAGGTTTGCCTGACACCTCATCAATATGACTCCAACCGCCAACAATCTGCGCCCACCAGGCACCGCTTGCGCCGATGCTCTTGAAGGTCTGATATTCTTTTTCGGGGAAAATTTCAAGCTTCACAAACTCACCCTGCTTTTTCACTTTAATATTTACATTATATTATACGTTTGTTGATTTTTCAACGAGATAATGGAAATATAAATTGCAAATTGCAATTGGCAATTTTCGGGCGCAAGCGCGGATTATAATGCAAAACGCAAAGCACAAAATGATAAAACAAACGGTGAGTCGTTAAACCTACCCTTTGGGAGAATTGATTAACTTAAATCCGAGCGAGACATAGAACCGTCCCCTTTCCTGTAAACTACAGTACGTAAATTTTTACACCAAAAATTAAAAATAAAAAAATCACACTGCAAAAACAGTGTGAATTAGCGATAACTTTTACCTCTATACTATGGTAGTGTACGCATTCATGCGTACAACAAAGAATATAGCCACAAAGCAAAATCCACTCCCAAAGGAGTGGATTTTGTGTTGTAATGATTAAATTTTAAGCAACAACTTTGTTTACAATAGCCTGATAGTCATCAATATTGATTTCATCATCATAGTTACTGTCGGCAGCCATTTTGTGTGCACCGTCGATGGATTTAAATCCATTTGAAACATTGGCAACCTGAGCTGCATCAAGTGCATCACACACGCTGTCACCATTGGTGTCACCATCAACAATAATTGTGTAGTCGCCAACATTTTCTTCTTCATCAAATATTGAAATTGTTGCACCTGTACCGAAAAGAAGTGTTTCGGTAATAGATGTTGCTTTATAACTATAGCCAGTTATAGTAACAATATCTTCAATAGAATCGCTAAGATAGTTAGATGTAAAAATCAATTTATTGTTTTTATCGATTTCTGTATTAGTTGTAGGATTAAATCTATAAAGAACATACGGTATTGAGTTTTCTTCACAATATTTATGAGTAAAAGAATCCGGGAAACAATAAATACTTACTTCACCACATTCCGCAAAAGCATCAACATCGATTGAAGTTACACTTTCAGGAACGATTACCTTTACAACATCAGGGCAATTCTCAAATGTAGAGTTATCAATTTCTGTCATACTCTCAGGAATTCGTAATGACATACCCTCTGTTTTTACATCATGAAGAGTTATTCTGGTTTTACTATATTCACCTGCAAAATACACATCTTCATCAAGGGTATAGGTTTCTTTTTCAGTCAATGAAACTTTTTTGAATTTGATACCTATAACGTTATCGGATTCATCAAGAACCTCTACCTTTGCATACACCTCATGAGAAGCAAATTCATTATTTTGAATTACACCATATGCGTGAACAAAACTATCATTTATAGATTCTTCCAAAAGTTCACTCGTAATACCCAAATTATCTTCTTCCGTAAATACTGCAAGACCACTATTATTGCTTGTTAAATACTCTGTCTCATCAGCAACAACTTCTATATAATATTTGCACACACCATCTTCATCATAAACCGTAGAAGATTTTTCAAACTCTTCTGTTATAAACAAGCATTCGCCAATAGCAAGATTGTCAAATCTTTCAGCCTTCACAACAGAACCATTCTCGTTATTCTCGCGAATTCTTACAGTGAAATTACCACTATCCACAGCACTTGTATTGCATATCCGTGCGTTTACCGTATTCCACAAAGCAGTTGAACAAGCTGTTACATCTGTAACATCAAGCTCTGTATATCCATAATTTATGGATATTTCATTGTCTTCCATATCATAATCAGCTGAACCAACCGGTTCGGCGGTTATAGAAAGAGTTGTTTCTGAAACTGTTTCAGGAACTGTGTAATTAATAGTTATAGATGTTTCCTGGCCAGGTAACAGTGAAACCTGAGCAACTGAATTAAGCTCACCATCAACAAAAATATTAATGTTATCAACAGCTGTTGTACCATTATTCTTTACACCAAAGGTCAAGGGAACGATTTCTCCGGGGAATACAGCTTCTGCACTAATTCCCAGACCATCATCACTAAGACTTATATTAGAATTCTGATAAACTTTCAAAAGAGCAAGGTCAGTCTGAACATCGGTATAATATGTAAATTCTTCGCCTGTTTCTTCAATAATGTCTGTAACCTGTTCCTGAACAACATTATTGTATGCAACAAACATTGTACCATCTGCATCAACAATAGCACTGGGGTTTAATGCTTTGCCACTTGCCTCGCCTAAAAGAACCGGCTCGCCCCACTCATTACCGTCATAGACCGCACCATAGAAAGCTACCTGCTCCCCTACTGTTTGCGACCAAATAATGTATGTAATATCCCCAGCAGACTGAGCAACATTATACATATCGGTTGCACCAACGTTTTCAGTAAACACAGTTGAACTCTCATCTTCCCCAATCGGAAGCACATTGAAATTACCCTCGCTATACCAAACCAAAGCAACTTTTCCACCTAATTTGGTGTATCGAGGCACTGAATCAAGCACAGCGTTTTTAGTAAAATATGTTTCCGTAACTTCACTGTCCGAAACCATTAACTGATAAACTTCTCTGTCGTTCATATCATTATAATTGTTATTAAGGTCGCACTCATAAGCAATATACAGGTTGTCACCAGACAACTTACAATCTATCGATGATATAGAAGGTATATTAGCTCTAATAGTTTGTATATCGCCTTCTAATTGTAAATCTCCTTCTTTGTCAACGATAATTGCGGCAGTATTAATGCTGTTAACGCCTGTTATACCAAAATAATCGTTTTCTGAGTTGCAAACCCAGGCAATTGAAACATTACCGTTTTCAGCAGTAATTACAGGCATTGAATCAATAACATCTTCATTAATATTATCATCAGTATTAGTTAACTGAATTGCTGCTCCAAAACCACCTGTTTCACCATCGTACTTTGCAACAAATATTTCAGAAGCAGCAGAATAATTCTCCATTGTTGCGGTATCATTTGTGAATGTAGTATTCATATTCTGCCATACTACCCAAACGTTTTTTCCATCTGAAACAACATC
>JAZRFO010000090.1:0-9709 GCA_045643685.1 Acutalibacteraceae bacterium | reverse complement strand
TAAACATCCTTCTGGATGTTCAAACCTTTTCTAGAGCTCTTAGCTCTTTTCGATACTGACGTATCTTTTCCGTTTAACTTATTTCTAAGTCCGGTTTACTTTCGCAATTATTTGCGCTCAAAAAAATCTCAAGGGTTTTTTTCTTTAATCGTTGTTTAATTTTCAAGGTTCGTTCGCCCTCTCTCAAAGTTCCCATCTCAAGAGTGCCTTAAGATAATATCACAATCATCTCGCTTTGTCAACATCTTTTTTAACTTTTTTTCGCAATCTTTTCCACCCTCCCGGGTGTTGCGAAAACCTGTTCTATTTTAATGATTCGAAGATATTTCTTCGGGTCATTTCGACGCCAACGAGAATGAATTATACAACACCATTTAACAAATGTCAAGAACTTTTTTCAATTTTTTTCAACTTTTTTCGCAGAAGTTTTTTTACATATTTTTTCATACTCAACAGAGTAATCAAAACCATATATATTCATTGAATCAAAAAGTTCTTTGAGAGGCACCAGAACAAAGTCCCGTTCCCCTACCAAGGGATGTGGTAAAACCAATTCTTCTGTATCCGATGTCTCATTTTCATAAAACAACAAGTCTAAATCTATTATTCTTGGACCATAAGTAAACTGACGCACTCTTCCCATACCTGCTTCAATACCGAGACAAATCCCCAGAAGTGCTTGTGGTGTTTTCTCACTCTCTACTTCTATTACATTATTATAAAAGCCCGGTTGCTCCGTATAGCCCCAAGGTTCCGTTTCATAAACAGAAGACTCTTTTAAAACCTTTATGCCCGGAACAAGGGAAAGTGCCTCAACAGCATTTCTTATATTTTCATATCTGTCACCCATATTGGTGCCAATGCCTATTATCGCTTTCATTCCATCGACAACCCCATCATCTGCTCACGGGTTATTGTTTCCTCTACTGCTACGTAATCAAACTCCGCCTTTATGGGTGCCTCAGGTTTCTTTAAAAGAACCGTTACACTTCTGAGTTTAGGATAAGTATTCATAATTTCCATACCCACTTTATTGGCGGCGGTTTCTATAAGGTTATAACTTTCAGCGGTAAATACCGCAGTCACTGTTTTAATAATTTTCGCATAACTTACGGTATGGTCAACATCATCGCTCATCTGTGCTTTTTTCACATCAAGCTCTGCAGTAATATCCAGAATAAAGTTCTGACCATCGATTTTTTCTTCGGGATTTACTCCGTGATATGCAAAAAGTTTTAAACCTTTAATAATTATCTTTTCCATTATAATGCTCCTCTTTTTATGGCTTCGCCCACTGTTACTGCATCGACTGTAGCCTTAACATCGTGAACACGAAGAATTTTTGCACCTTTATATGCCGCAATGGTTGCCGCGCCTACACTTCCGGCTAAACGTTCTTTGGGATTTTCAACACCCGTTATTTCACCTATTATTCTTTTACGGGAAACACCAATCAACAAAGGTGAATACGCAGAAAGTTTTTCACAGGAATTCAAAAGAAGTAAATCATCCTGTCTTGATTTACCGAAACCGATACCGCAATCAAATGCCACCTGTTGTTCATTTAAACCAAAGGATAATGCAGACGTTTTCATTTGTTCAAAGAATCCGCACACTTCTTCTATGACCCCATTTTCATAAACTTTGGTTTCTCGGGATGACATACCACCGGTATGCATAAAAATCCATCCGCAACCGTACCTCTTAACAAGTTCTGCCGTAAGAGGATTAAAATTACCGCTTTCATCGTTAATAACAGAAACACCGACACTTAACCCATACTCCGCAACGGCGGGTCTTAAAGTATCCAAGGAAACCGGAACGGTTGAAGCTTTTATTATCTCGGGCAGAAACTTTTTGAGCCTTGAAATTTCCTCATCTTCGCTCACAATTGCATTTTTAGGTGCGGTAGAACAGGCACCGACATCAATAATGTCGGCACCCTCATCACACAAAGCATTTACTTTTTCAATTACATCATCAATATTAAAGGCTTCGCCACCATCGGAAAATGAATCAGGGGTAACATTGATTATCCCCATTATCAAAGGGCGATTCACTTCATTGATTATCTTTTTGAAAGAAAACATTATTTACCACCTGAAAGAAGCGACATAACCTCTGCACGGGTACGCGCATCTTTACGTGCCATACCTCTTAAAGCAGAAGTCTGTGTTACTGCACCCGCAGACTTAACACCACGCATTGTCATACAAAGGTGCTCTGCTTGTATAAGCACCGCTACACTTTTAGCCTCTAACTCCTCATAAAGGAAATCCGCAATCTGTGTAGTAAGACGCTCCTGCACCTGAGGTCTTTTGGCATATACATTAACTATACGTGCAAGTTTTGAAAGTCCTATGATTTTACCATCAGAGGGAATGTAAGCAATATGTGCCTTGCCTACAAAAGGCAAAAGATGATGCTCACACATTGAGTATAGAGGGATGTCACGAACTATAACAAGCTCGTCGTTACCTTTCTCGTTAAAAAGCTTAAGATGATCGTGGGCATCTTCACTAAGTCCCGAAAAAACCTCTTCATACATATTAGCAACCCTTTTAGGGGTTTCAATAAGACCTTCTCTATCAGGGTCTTCACCTATAGCTTCGAGAATATCGCGGACCGCTCTTTCTATTTTTGCTTTATCCATAAAACACCTCAATCAAAAGAATAAACAAATTGTGTTCATTGTATCATCGGTACTATAATACACCTTTGCACTTCCTGTCTGCGGAACAAAACCGATCTCATTATATACATTATATATAACACCGGTGTTGAAAAGGGTATTTTTAGCCTGTTCCATAACCGCCTTATTTGCAAAACGGAACTCAACACAACTATACTGTCTTTGTAATGCAGTATAAACACCGTTATACACTTTTGTTTCAAAAGCTTCGCCTGAACCTATATCGAAATACGCATTCTCATATACAAAATAGTTGTATTGTGTGCTTGTGCATAAAGGCAAATTCTGAGCGATATTTCTATGCTTTACAAGGATATCGTTAGTATTAACATTAAAATATGTATGACGGAGTACATTACCCTCGGCTCTGGGGTCGTCCCATGTAAGGTCCACAAAATAACCGTTACCATCAAGAACCACATAATTCCACATATGATTTATATAGTTAACACCATCATCTGTGGATTCGCCCGTAACAAGTCGGTTTTCGATATTAAGGCTACTCATAATATACTGAAATGCTCTTGAATATCCTTCACAGGAGGCTCTACCCTCCACAAGGCAACCGTAAACCGTATTAGCCATAAAGCTTTCTTCAGGCTCAGCATACGAACAATGGTTGATTATGTAATCGTGAACATATTTCTCTTTTTCATAATTTGAGGTATAAATTGACGCACCGTCAATTATAACGGATGCTATATCCTTTACCTCCTGAAGTTTAGTTGTATATTCCTCATAAGGAATAATATATTCGGTTTCAAAATATGTTTTAAGACCCTTGGAGTAAATAGAGCAATTAAGACCAAGATTGAACAAATCAGGATTATCGTGGGAAATCGCTTTAAAAACCTTGGTTAAATCCCCACCGTTAAGTTCGGGAACTTCAATACGTTCGGGTTGGGTATATATACTCTGCATTATAACAGAATAAAGCTTCTGCTCACTCTCATTAAGTTCAAAGTAATTGTGTCTGTAATAGCCCGTACCCTCACCACTTGCAGGTATAACATAGTTAAAGTTCGAGGGTTTCAATACTGCGTTATATAAAAACACAACAACCAAACCGCTAATAAAAATTGCAAAAGCTACAACCAATGCCACTATCGCCGCAAGTGCACCTTTTTTTCCATTCTTTTTAGTTTTGCTCATCTGTAGTCAACTCACTTCTTATATTATCGGAAACAAAAACCTTAAGTTTGTCTTTTGAGGTTTTGGGAATAAGATATCTCAATTCATCTTTTGCATTTGTGAAATCCACAACTGTAATATCGGTTGAACAGTAATCAATAATGATTGAAAACGTATTATCTGCCGAATTGAATCTGTCGGCGGTATAATAGGCATTGAATGCCGCCACAACAATTTCTGCATTAGCTTTTGCTCTGTCATAACCCTCAAGCGTTTCACAGAGGTACTTCATATACTTGTACGTTTTGTCGGGAGTAAGGTTATTCTCCCCTCGTTTTAATTCAAGGAACATATCATCCGTATCGTAGGCAATATCCTCAGAAACTTTAATGGTTATATCACCCATTGCCCTAAAAAATGATTTATAGCCCGACTCGGTAAGAAGTACAAACTTATTAATATCGGTTGAATAATACTTACTTAAAAATCCTACAAGGGACTTAATGCCATTTTGTACTAAAAGTTCGTCACAGGTAAGACCCGTATCAGAATCAGCAATACCACCATCAACAGGAACAACCCTGAAAGTTTTCTCAGAAAGGTCAACACAAATCAGGTTGTGGAACAGTGCCTGTTTCCCGTCATCAGACGTAACACTGACAAGAAAGACGTATTCGCCCGAATATTCATTTTCTGCAACATCCGTAGTTGTTACAACCTTGGTAGTAGTAACATCCCCACGAACGAAAATATTATTGAAATCATAATCCAAAGAACGCCACAGCAACAAAGTGGAAACAGAACCAAGAACTATAACGAAGCACAAGAACAAGCAAACCAATAATACATTACGTTTCTTAGGGTCTTTGTTTTTTTGGCTTAAATCAAGACCGTACTTTGCCACTCGCCTCACCTCTTAAACACATATATAATTAAGTATAATAAATACAAAGAGAAATTACAAGACAAAGAAAAAAATTAACAAAATAAAAAACGGTTTCCAACGAAACCGTTTTCTTGAATTTATTGTTTCACACCCATATATTCTTCAAGTGTCAGTCCGCTCGACTTCATTGCCTTAGCCGCGTCCACACCTACATAGCGCCAATGCCAGGGCTCATAGGTAACCTTTGTAATATTCTGTTTATCCTTGGGATACCGCATTATAAAACCATAGTTAGCGGCATTCTTTTGAAGCCATTTGAATTCTTTGGTATCTTCAAACCATTCGTCAACGCAGACGATATCCATTGCGTAACCTAAATTATGTTCGGAGCTACCGGGAGGCATAATTATTGTTGCGGCTTTCACCTTTGCCTGAGCGGTTGAATAACCCTGATTTTTGTAATACTGAACTTTTCTGTTGTAATTTCGTTCCTGTAATTCGTAGGAACGGTAGCCCGAGCAAGGAGTAAGATATACTCCCTCTTTAGCAGCGGCTTTATACATTTTTTCGTACTGGACGGCAACCTTTCTGTCAAGTCGTTCACCACTACCACACACATACACAAGGTCAGGTTCGTAGTCGGAGGGTATACGGTAACCTGAGTTTACAACTGTAAGATTCCATTTACCCTTATCAATTTTAATAACCGTGGGGTTGTTGATTGTACCGGGTCGTTTATACTTTGCGTTTTTGCCGTATACAGTCTGACCATTTACTGCCATATATTTAAGAAGCACACCATCTGAATCATATGCACTCGTAAACGAGCCAGAAAAAGCTTTGACTGTGTATCGGTATTTCTCGCCCTTTTTGACGCTTTTGTCGGTGTAAGTTGTACCTTTCACATCGGCTAAACGAGTCCAACCCTCACCTACACCGCGTCTATAAACCCTGTAATATGCGGCGCCCTTAACGCTCCCCCAGGTAAAAACAAGTTTGTTGGGGTATGTTACTACATTTTGGGTAACAGGTGTAGCGATATATTTAAGAAACGCACCATCCGAATAATGCCCACTATAGTATTTTGAATAAGTAGCTTTTACAGTATATCTGTACTGAACACCGCTTGAAACAGTTTTATCAACATATTCACAGGTCTTTACAGTTTTAAGAAACGTCCAATCGGTTTGTCCTGTGGTTTGCCTGTAAACTCTATAACCGTTAGCACCCTTGACGGACTTCCACGTAACCTTAACACAATCTTTGGCATTTGTGTACTTTATATTATTGGGAGAAGATAACCTTAAAATGGATATACCCTTTTTATCAAAACCCCCATGCCCCGCTTCGTTCACCGAGCGGACTGTGTACTTATAAGTTACACCGCTTTGGGTATTTTTATCCGCAAAGGAATACCCCGTTGTTTTACCAATAAATGTCCACCCTTTTTCACCGGTCGCGCATCGGTAAACACGGTAGGATTTTGCATTTTTAGCACCTGCCCACTTCAAAACCAAACCGCCATTCGCATTACTAAGGCTTTTTAAAGCAGGAGCCCCTGCCAGGGTTACAATCGCCTGTGTAGTTTCCTGTGCAGTAGGTTCTGTTGTGGGTTCAGTAGTTTGCGTATTATTAACCGCTGTTGTAAAAACATCAGTAGTGTTTTCAACATTATTATCCTCGGCAGTAACAGGTAAAACAAAGCCCACACTTACCACTGCCACTATGGCTAAAAATAAAGATAAAATCCTTTTCATCCACATCACCCTGAAATAATTTAACTGATATCACACATTTTCAAGAATTATTTTAAATTCCGAACCCTGACCAATTGCACTTGATACGATTATTTCACCGTCAAGCAATGACACAACCCTGTCAACAAGCGCAAGACCAAGACCGTTACCCTCCTGTGAATGAGAGGTGTCGCCCTGATAGAATTTATCAAAAATATGCTTACAGGTTTCTTCGCTCATACCGCAACCCGTATCCCTTATGGTTGCTATAACTACGTTACCCTGATCACTTAAAGAAAGGGATATTTTTCCGCCTTTATCGGTGAATTTAAGCGCATTTGAAAAAAGATTGTTCCACACAAGTTCAAGCAGAACAGGGTCACTATTAATATCAACCTCATCGAGATTCGCTTCTATTTCAATATCCTTTTCGTTGATCAAATCCTCAAGGGCAAGTATGCAAAATCGCATCTGCTCATCCAAGGAAAACTTTTCCTTGCAGACAATTTCTTTACTTTCGATTTTGTTAAGTTTAAGAATATTGGTTACAAGGTTTGTAAGTTTATTTATCTGCTCTGAAATAAGCCTTATGTACTCGCTTCGTTGCTCATCACTTATTCCACTGGTCTGCAACAAATCCGCATATCCCTGAATTATGCTCAAGGGTGTTTTTATTTCGTGGGAAACGTCCGCAACGAAATTATCCTTAAGTTTTTCAATGGAGGCGAGTTCCGTAACCATGGTATTGAAATCCTCTTTAAGAATATCAATTTCATTTTTGCGTTTTTTGTCTTTGTAAACGTCAAGACGTACGGAAAAATCACCTGCGGCAACCTTCTGAGCTGCTTTACAGATATTCTGCATTTTTATAGTCTGTCCTCTGGCTCTTATAAGGTAAACCAAGGCACTTGAAATAAGGCAACCGAAAAGCAGATAACCTACGATGATAATATATTTTATGTATACTTTATACTCGTTCAACGCAATGTTATTGAAAATAGCCACAAGACCTGCGCCGTTTATGAGTATAATCAAAAAAACCGTATTGAACTCGTAGAAAAAGCTTCGCCAGAAGCTGAGTCGCTCATCACGTTCAAAACGTTGAAGCTTCATACGTTTCATACGAGCATCACCGCCTTGTAACCAAGACCGTGAACGGTTACAATTTCAACATCGTGGCTTACGGAAAGCTTACTGCGGAGTTTGGTAATACAAACGTCAACTGTTCTTGGTGCACTCTCTGTTTCGTAACCCCAGAAATCATTCATTAACTGGGTGCGGGTAAAGGTGCGTTTGGGATAAGAAAGAAGTTTGAATAATATATTGAACTCCTTAACTGAAAGTCCAATGTTTTCACCATTAACATAAGCGGCGGTCTCGGCGGAATCCAACACAAGATTACCCACAACTATTTTCTTTTTATTGGCAATGTTTGCCCTTCTTAAAATAGCCTCTATTCTGAAGAGCATTTCTTTCATTTCAACGGGTTTTACTATGTAATCGTCAATCCCCAATTTATAGCCCTTTTCCTTGGACTGCAAATCCTCACGGGCAGTAAGGAAAAGGATGGGGATATCCTTATTTATAAGACGCACTTGTTCCGCAAACTCGAAGCCGTCCATATTCTTCATCATAATATCGGAGATTATCATATCAAAGGACATCTTTTCCATCTGGTCAAGAGCCTCAGCCGCACTATGACAACCAACAGCAGTATAGCCGTTATTATTGAGGTAAGAACACACTACATTATTGAAATTAACGTCATCTTCTACTATTAAAATATAAACCATACCAAAACCTCCCAAAGGAACTATACCATTATTTTCCCATAACAATGTTAAGTTTTTGTTAAATTCTATTTTGACTTAGGTTTACTTATCAAAGACATAATAAAGCCGCACAATACTGCAACCGTAATTCCCCCGGCACCCGCCGTAAGAGGACCTGTTAAAATGCCCATCCAGCCTTTTTCGGCAATTGCCTCTGCCGTACCTTTAGCAAGATTTGCACCAAACCCAAGAAGCGGTACGGTAGCACCTGAACCCGCAAATTTTTCGAGGGGTTCAAAAAGACCCACGGCTCCCAACACCACACCTGCAACCACATAAAGAACCAATATTCTGCCGGGAGTAAGTTTCGTTTTATCTATGAGAATCTGACCCACAACGCAAATAAGTCCGCCAACAATAAAAGCTTTAAGAAAAATCAAAAAAAGCACCTCTCAAACTATCGTAAAAATAGTTTGAGAGGTTTTTGTAATAATATTCAATTATTTCGCTATTATTCTGCAACTGTTTCGCTAACGAAATCTTCATCAAGGCATGAGCAGGAAACGTAGTTGTCCTCATCGTAACCCTGGGGAGCGTTTTTAGCTTTAATCTTCTGGATTATGAAATAGATAGCTGCTGCCACTGCTGCGATTGCTGCAATAATGCCGACGATTTTTAAAACTTTTTTCATTTTAAAATCCTCCCGAATATATATTATGGACTAATTATACCATACACCACAAAAATGTCAAGTAACACGATATTAAATTCAGTTATTTTTTTACACTTCAAACAAATGATTACAACCATTTTTTCAGGCAATACTTTTATTGAAAAAAATCATAAAACTGAGGAGTGCCTGAATGTATTTTAATAAAGTTGAAATTTGCGGAATTGATACATCTTCATTAAAAGTTCTTACAGAAAAAGAGAAATGTGCCCTTATCGATAAGGCGAAAAATGGCGATAAACAAGCTCGTGAAACACTTGTTATGGGAAATCTCAGACTTGTATTAAGTGTAATACAAAGATTTGCAAACCGTGGCGAAAATCTTGATGACCTTTTTCAGGTAGGTTGCATAGGACTTATGAAAGCCATTGACAACTTTGATACAAGCCACGACGTGCGTTTTTCAACCTATGCGGTACCGATGATTATAGGTGAAGTGAGACGGTATCTCAGGGATAACAATCCCGTAAGAGTAAGTCGCTCTATGCGTGACACCGCCTACCACGCAATGCAAGCCCGTGAAAAACTCAGCAACGAGCTTGACCGAGAACCAACAGTTGAGGAAATCGCAAAAGAACTTGGTAAACCCAAAAGTGAAATCGTTATTGCCCTTGAAGCAATTGTGGAGCCCGTTTCCTTTTACGAGCCTGTTTACTCAAACGGTGGTGACACCATATATCTTATGGACCAGTTAGGCGACAACGAAAGTGACGGTGACTGGATTGACGAAATCTCAATTAAAGAGGCTTTGAAAAACCTACC
>JAZRFO010000089.1:0-4248 GCA_045643685.1 Acutalibacteraceae bacterium | reverse complement strand
ACCAAGACCTGCAGTATCTTCCTGAATAAAGGATGTACCGAAGGGAGTGGGGATACCCATTCTACGACCGCCACCGGTCTGGATGTAGTAAATTTTACCAAGAACACCGCTTTCGCAAATCTTCTTAACCATTTTCATATTCTCGTCGAAACGAGGCTGGAAACCGATTGAAAGGATTTTGCCGCTTCTCTTTTCTGCTTTGCAGATTTCAATTGCTTCTTCGAGAGTAACACACATAGGCTTTTCAAGAAGAACGTGAACACCGTGGTCAAGTGCATAAACAGCACAGGGTGCGTGCTGACGGTTATATGTACAGATTGAAACCGCATCAAGGTCTTTTTCATTATCAATAAGCTCTTTGTCGCTTAAGTAGAAGTTTGCTTTTTCAACGTCAACGCCGTTTGCCTTAGCGAAAGCCTCTGCCTTACCGGGTACAAGGTCCGCAAATGCTACAACTTCAACGTCATCACATTTAAGGTAGCTCTGGAGATGTGCTTCTGCAATCCAGCCGCAACCGATAATACCGACTCTGATTTTTTTGCCGGTGTAAACTCTTTCTTCGTTCTGCTTTTCTTTGAAAGCATCAAGAATATTTGACATAATATACCTCCGTTCCCACGTAAAAAAATTACGTAGATTATAGGTATAGAGTATCATATTATTACTTTTGTTTCAAGAAAAGCGTCAAAAATAATGTTGCACAAAAATCAAAGTGTTCCCTTGGTTACGTTGACGAATGGAGGGAATTTCTTGCCAAAAACAACTTTAAAAATAATTATTGTTCACAATTTGTTCACATTTTTGCAACATGGATACAACATCCACGGGTTATTATAAAGATGCCAATACGATACGCAGGAAGTAATTAAACTTTCACGTTCAAGAAAAGACCACTACCAGAAATGTAGTGGTCTTTTCTTGTGCTTTTTTAGTAAAGTTCAGTTGCATTTTTCTCCTGTGTATTGTATTATATTTTTGTAATAATATTTATATGTATGGAGGTGACAGAAGTGGTTATTTATCCCGAATCATTCAGTATAAAACCGAATATTGAGGCTACCATTGGTTTCAGAAACCTTTTTAACACCACTTCTCAGACCGCCGTGCATAAAACCCTGACACTTGTTAAGGGAAACTATGTTTTTTGCAGTAAAAATGCGGAAGAAAGAGTATTTGCTATTTCAAATACTACCGCCGCCGTGGAATATGGTGAAGGGGAAATACCCAACAAACACAAAACAGCCATAATTATTGAAAACGTTAAGGATATGGAAATAGACTGTTGTGACTCCAACTTTATTATGGACGGAGTTATGACAAGTCTTGTTATAAGAAACTGCGAGAAAATCAAGCTTAAAAATCTTAATATTGAAACCGTAAACCCAAACGTGCATAAAATTACTGTTCTTAAAGCTTCTCCCTTTTACATTACATTTAAAATAGATGAGCAGAGTAAATTAGGTGAGGAAAACGGCGAGTATTTCTGGTACGGCACGGATTATAAAATGGGCTTTACCCAACATAAAAACCGTGGTTGGTGGATGGCAACGGCTAAACCTTCAAACCTTTTCCATCTTACAAGGTGCGGTAACCACCCCTTGTCGGGCTCCACTGTTATAAAACAGATTGCAGACCGAACTTTTACCGCAAGGTTTATAATACCAAAAGACTACGAAGTGGGTCAGGTATTTTATATGTACCCACGTTTGCGTAAAGAGGTTGGTATTTTTGTTGAAAATTCAAGTAATATTGAATTGGAAAACGTAAAACAACATTATAATAATTCCATAGGCTTTGTAGCACAGAACAGCGATAATATTACTCTTAAAAACGTCGAGTTTGCGCCTAACCCTGAGCGGGAGGTTGATTTCGCTTCTGTTTCCGATTTTTTGAGGTTCAGTATGTGCCGTGGCAGAGTAAGAGTTCTTGACTCCGCCTTTGATTCATCGGGGGACGATGGTTGTCACCTCCACGGTATTCATTTTAAAATAGTTAAAAATGACCGTGACAAAATTACCCTTAAGTTCTGCCATCACAGGAATTATGGTTTTGAGTGCATCCGCGAGGGTGACACATTAGCATTTATTGACCCGAAAACCTTATTGGAAGTTGGTAGGTCAAAGGTGCTCCACGCAACACTGCGAGATGAGTACTATTATGATATTGTCCTTTCTACCTACGAGGCACCCCTTGATGTGGGCGGTGTGGTTGAGAATGTTTCTGCCTGTCCCGATTTTGAGTTCAGCGGTAACTCACTTAATCGTGTTGTGGGCGTAGGTGTGTCCGTTACAACCCGCGGTAAAATCTGTATTGACAACAATAGGTTTTTAAATACGGGTCAGGAGGGTATTCTGATTTCGGATGATGCCACAACCCGCTACGAAAGCGGTTATGTAAAAGACGTGGTTATAAGCGGTAACGCTTTTATGAATTGCGAAGAAAATGCAATTCTCATTAAACCTGAAAACAAAAAATACGCAGGGCCGGTTCATAATAACATATTAATTGAAAATAATCTTTTTATTATCAATAATATTTACGCGGTGAATATCAGCGACTCGGCAAATATTCTTTTGCGTGATAACGTGTACAAGGGTAAGCCCCTTAATTACAGGTGGGTCAACACGAAAAACGTGGTGAATATTACCACCGATACACCCAAAAAGTAACCGGTTCTGAGATGAAGCCTCAGAACCGGTTTTGTCTTAGTAGGTTTTAGCCTTGAATGACTGGCAACAGGTTGAGTCAACTGACTTGGGGTCGCATTTACAAGCGCCAACCTCAATTGAGTTCAATGTGCAGTAATTTGAATCTGTGCAATGGAATTTACAAGTGTCAACTGTACAACCAATGCAATTGTTTTTATTATCGTTCATTTTATAACCTCCTTTTTGACGGGTTTTTACCCATCTGTATATTTATTTTACCCACTCGGAATTTAATTAAACAAAGGAAAATTTTTATGGAAAAAGAAAACGTAATAACATCCTGTTACTCATTATTAAGAAACGTAACCCCTCTGGAAGTTGACTGCGGTAAAATCTGTAACGGAAAATGCTGTGGAGGTGACGGTAAAACAGGTATGCTCCTTTTCCCAGGTGAGGAGAACTTAATTGACCCTGAAATTGCCATAATCAAAAATGAAAAGGGCGATAGTTTCGCGGTGTGTAACGGTAAGTGCGACAGAAATAAACGCCCCTTAGCGTGTAGAATATATCCTTTGTTTCCTGTTGTGAAAAAAGATGAAGCAGGGGAGTATATTGAAGTGGAGTTTGACCCTCGCGCAGATTGCCCGTTAACCACAGGTGAATATGAAATAACAAGACAATTCGCTAAAGGTGTCAAAAGGGTAGGCAAGTATCTTCTTTTGAACGAAGAAACTGCAAACTTTTACAGAGAATTATCCGATGAAATACAAGAATATATTGTATTGAAAAATATTTTTAAAAAATAATAAAAAAGTGTTGACAAATTATAATCCCTCTGTTATAGTTGTTACAGTAATAGTAATCATTACTACTTAGCAAACGACGAGGTGATGAAATGCGAAGTTCAAGACAGCGTGACGCGGTGCTTGAAGTTTTGCGTTCTTCATGCGACCATCCCACGGCGGATATAATTTTTGAACGAGTGCGGGAGGAAATCCCGAACATAAGCCTCGGTACTGTTTACAGAAATTTAGGTCAACTTAAGGACGAAGGCTTTATAACCGTTGTCGAAAGTAGTGACACTAAGGTTCACTACGAAGGTAACCTTACGGAACACATTCATTTTTTGTGTAAAAAATGTCACAATATTACGGATGTGTGGTGTAAATCACCTGTACCCTCACAACTTGCTGAAATGGGCTTACAGGTAGAATCTCAAAAAACTGTATATTACGGTATATGTAAAAGTTGCCGTGATAATATAAATTGAAATTAAATTATTTTATAAAAGGAGTTTTATGTTATGAAAAAATGGAAATGTTTAGTTTGCGGTCAGATTGTTGAAGGAGAACACGCTCCCGAGGCTTGCCCCCTTTGCAAAGCTCCCGCAGAAAAATTTGTTGAAGTTAAGGACGAAGAAATGACTTGGGCTGCAGAGCACGTTCTTGGTGTAGCTAAGGGCGTTAGCGAAGAAATCATCGAAGGTCTTCGCGCAAACTTCCAGGGTGAATGCACAGAAGTTGGTATGTACCTTGCTATGGCAAGAGTTGCTCACAGAGAAGGCTATCCCGAAATCGGTCTTTACTGGGAAAAAGCTGCT